>JAYUWT010000482.1:0-7705 GCA_043753405.1 Saprospiraceae bacterium
TAATTATCCTGAACCAAAAAATTTCCGGTACGGAGAAATGGGAGGTTATTATTCATTAAAAGAAATGAATGCTATTCTGGATTCTATGCAGTTGCTTTACCCAAACTTAATATCTTTAAGAAAGGATATTTCAACATTTAAAACACTTAAAGAAAACCCTATTCAGTATATAAGGATATCCAATAATCCCAATGTCGATCAGAATAAGCCTAAAGTGCTCTACACAGCTCTGCATCATGCCAGAGAACCTATGGGACTTACTCAACTCATCTATTTTATGTGGGATCTGCTTGAAAATTATCAAAAAAATACTGAAATAAAACAAATAATTGATCATACAGAACTATACTTCATCCCTTGTGTAAATCCTGATGGTTATGAACACAATTTCATTAATAATCCCAATGGCGGCGGCATGTGGAGAAAAAACCTGACTCAGAATAAAGACGGCTCAATAGGGGTGGATCTCAACAGAAATTATGGACTAACATGGGGTCATGATGATGAGGGATCAAGCCCTGAAGGGGCCATGGATACTTATCGGGGCCCGGCAGCTTTTTCAGAACCGGAAACTAAAGCAATAGCATTCCTCGTGGATAAATATCCGTTTTCGCTTGCATTAAATTATCATACTTTCGGAAATTATCTGATCCATCCATGGAGCTATATCGATGAGCCTTGTCCTGACGATGAGACCTTCAAAAATATAGGCAGGACATATGCCCAGCAGAATAATTTTGCCATAGGTACATCACGGGAAACTGTGGGATACAAAACTAATGGCGGATCTGACGATTGGATCTATGGGCATGATATAACTCAAAAGGTGTTCTCAATGACCCCGGAGTTAGGTTTACAATCTGATGGTTTCTGGCCTAAGAAAGACAGAATCAGGGATTTGGCAAAAACAACCCTGAAAGGAAACAAATTATGGACTAAGATGGCCCATCGTTATTTCGAAGTAAATATCCTGGAGCCACTTTTCCTTGTCAATAATGAAGAAAATAATCTTGACATTTTGGTCAACAGGATAGGCATTGAAGAAGGTCCTATACAATTAAAGTTAAAAATTTTGTCCAATAATGCGACACTTGGAACTTCCACATATATGTTTGATCTTTTACCAAATGAAACAGTACTTGACAATTTCCGGATCGTACCAAATGCAGGAGTAAAAACCGGAGATCTTATTCGTTTGGAAATTAAAAGGGAAATGGGATTGATCAATCAAACAGATACGTTGACCTTTGTGGTACTGGCGAGTAAAATAACTGATCTGAATACGTGTGATGATTTTTCCACTGTTTCAAGTACAGGAGGAACCTGGGGTATTGACCCTGAGATCTTCTATTCTCCACCTACTTCTTTTTCAGATTCTCCGGGTGCTGACTATACGGATGAATCAAACACGTCTTTAATATTTAATAAACAATATAGTATTCCTGAAGAAGGTAACCCGGTCCTGTCATGCTGGATTCGTTGGGACATAGAAGCAAATTATGATTACGGACAGATATTTGCAATTACAGAAGAAGGTGAGATACCACTATGCGGTAAATATACTAAGTCAGGAAATGTCCTTCAGGATGATGGGCAACCTATCTATGATGGCATAACCACACAATGGGTTAAAGAAGAATTTTCTCTTGTAGATTTTAAAGGTCAAATCATACAAATAGGTTGCAAATTGGTATCTGATATAGGCGAATTCAGGGATGGGATATTTATTGACGACATGGAATTGACTATTTATTCAGCAACTTTGAGTGTTGACAATTTTGAAGATGATCAAATTTTGAATATTTATCCTAATCCGGTCTCCAATGTATTGACTATTGAAACGAAAAACATAACGGGCAGCGGCATTATCAATATTCAAAATGTATTAGGGGCTGCTATTCTCACTCAGTCCGCTTCTTCTCTTGATAAAAATACGGTAGATGTTTCGAAGTTACATGCGGGAATTTATTTTCTGGAAATAGTTAAATCCAATGGTCGCAAGGTGGTCAAAAGATGGATAAAATCATAAGTGAAATTCCGGTAATTCAAAAAAATACATGAAAGGTTGAGGTCAATAATCGCATTAATACTCATAGTTGCTGTAGCTTTGGTGATTTATTTTGTACTTACCAATCGTGCTGCCCCGGAATTCGTTACCATCAGTAAGATATATGTGGGTAATGTGAAGTTGTCACCTTCTCCTTCATTTGACCTATCTGCTGAAATTGAATTCAATAATCCAAACTCATTCGGATTAACGATTAAAAAAGTGCAGTGCGATATTATTATCGAAGGCGACAAAGTTACGAATGTCGCATATAGTAAAGATGTGGAAGTACTTCCTAATGCCCATTTCTCTATTCCTCTCGAGACAAATATAAAATTGAATGAGGAAAATTTTAAAAAGATTTTTGGAGCAAATTTGTTTGAAAGCCTGCTTTCCAATGAATTGAAAATGAAATTTCAGGGCGACATGACCCTTTCTAAATTTGGTTTAAACAGGACAGTGCCATTTTCTTATGATTATACTTATGAAATATTATAATAAATTGTCATATTAAATTTATTCTTAATATATTTGCATCTCAATATTAAGTTATGGCAGAGCGCAAAAAAAAAGTGCCCGTTAAACGCACAATTCAAAAAAGAAAACCTTCCCCTTCTAAAACAAGGCAAGACACAAGTGAAAAGAAGATCATATTCGGCACAGCTTTCTTTGTGCTTGTGGCAATGGTAACAATACATTTATCAGGTTGTCTCAATGACCTGAAAGCGGATAAAATAGCAAGAAGTTATATAAAAAGTGAAGAGTTTGGAATACAGATGCCTACTTTATATAAGATCAATGGCATAGATGTTTCTGTGCACCAGGGCAATCTTAACTGGAAATTATTAAAGGAGGTCTCTTCAAATGACATCAAAATTGACTTTGCCTTTATTAAGGCAACTGAAGGACGGACCAGGGTGGATCCATATTTCAAAAATAATTGGGCTCAGGCCCGTAAATATGAATTTATCCGGGGTGCCTATCATTTTTTTCTTCCCAATAAAAGCGGAAAAGACCAGGCAGAATTATTCCTTAAAACTGCTAACCTTGAACAAGGCGACCTAGCCGCTGTTTGCGATATTGAGATCACGGGCGGAGCTGATCAGGAAACCATTAATCTCAATCTTGCGGAATGGCTGAAGACCGTTGAAAAAGCAACCGGCAAAAAACCGATCATTTATTCTTCAAAAAGATTTTATGAAAATTACCTCCATGATGAATTCTCTGATTATCCGCTGTGGATAGCGCATTATAATGTGCCTTGCCTGGATCTGACTCCAGGTTGCACATGGCACTTCTGGCAACATAACGACAAAGGCCGCGTCAAAGGAATAAAAAAAGCCCTGGACTTCAATGTTTTCAACGGTTCACTGGATGATCTTGACAGGCTACGCATTTGAGTGTGAACAATGAACAATGAACAATGAATAATGAACAATGAATAATGAATAATGATTAATAACATTGCGTAAACGGGAATGGCGAACAGCGAGAGGCGAACAGTGAACAGTAACGAAGATGAAACAGGCCTATTTAATTCGCTAAATGCCAATTTTTAAGTAATTATATGGTTGAGTATCGAATTCATATTTAATCACTCATCATTTATAATTTAAAAATCGTCTTTCATACTTTTTAACCTCCTTCTATATAACTAATCTTAAAGTACTGTAAGTCAATATGTTAAGAATTGAATATTTGCATTTGATGGAGTGTAAGTTCTGTGAGGGAATGGCCTTATAAAATTTAGTGAATGATTGGAGAAAATAGCAAAAAATAGCAAAATGCTACACAGCGGAGGAACGGAGCCTTGTAGGGTTTGCGTAATTTTTTGAGTATTTTCGGAGTGAGTGAGCGTTAAAAATATTATAGAGCCTTGATTTTTTTGTTACTTTTTGCATCAAGGCAAAAAGTAAGAATATAATCCAGTTATCATTTTGATTTTGGATAAAAGCTTTACACGTGAACTCACCTCTTAACTTCAAAAATAACAATTAACAATTAATAATTAACAACTATTGAACATACATCTTATAGCTATCGGAGGTGCCATCATGCACAATCTTGCCATGGAACTTCAAGATAATGGACATAATGTAAGTGGTTCAGATGATGCAATCTATGATCCCGCACTTTCCAGGCTTAAAGAAAAAGGTATTGCTCCTGAAGAATTCGGTTGGGATCCTGAAAAGATTACTGGTAATCTGGATCTGGTCATCCTTGGTATGCACGCACGCATAGACAATCCTGAATTGATAAAAGCCCAGGAGATCGGCTTGAAGGTCATGTCTTTCCCTGAGTTTATGTATGAGCATGCAAAAGACAAAAAAAGAGTCGTCATAGCCGGTAGCCACGGAAAAACCACTACAACCTCCATGGTGCTCCACTTATTAAAAAGTGCCGGGCGAAAAGTTGATTTTCTTGTTGGTGCCCAATTAGAAGGATTTCAAAACATGGTAAAACTATCTGATGCTCCGATCGCTGTGTTCGAAGGTGACGAATATACAGCATCGCCATTGGATCTTCGACCAAAATTCTTGCACTACAAACCTGATATCACAGTGATCACCGGAATTGCCTGGGATCATATTAATATTTTCGATACGCACGAGAAATATATTCATCAGTTTGATCTACTCATTAAAGATACTTTAGAGCGAGGTAAATTGATCTATTACAAACATGATCGGGACTTGTCTGAACTGGCCAAAAAATATGAAGGATCAAAACAAGCTTATGATGCTTTTGATAATAAAGTTTCAAATGTAGGCAGTGAGCTAATCTTAGGAACAAAATCCTTTCCTGTACTTTTCTTCGGACAACATAATTTTGAAAATATCAAAGCTGCATATTATGTGGTTAAGGAACTTGGCCTTACTGATGAGGAGTTTACTGCAGGAGTGCAAACCATGCCCGGCCCGGCAAGGAGATTGGAAGTGATCAGAACTTCCAAAGATCATATCACATATTTTGATTTTGCGCACGCCCCTTCCAAGGTCATTGCGACAGTTAAAGCTGTCAGAGAAAGGCATCCTGATAAAAAACTGATAGCCATTCTGGAATTGCATACATTCAGCAGTCTGGACAAAAATTTTATACCCCAGTACGCACATAGCCTGGATCCGGCAGATGAGGCTACGATCTTTTACAATCCGGAAACGGCAAAGTCCAAAAGAATGGAAATAGCAGAGCCAGATTTTTTAATTCATGCATTTAGTAGGGACGATATCAGGGTCATACAGGATAGTGAAGAATTGAAACAAATGATCTTAGATAGCCCTACCCGGGATACAGTTTTACTCATCATGACCAGTGGTAATTTTGGAGGATTGGATGTAAAGAATATCTGGCTCTAATATAAAAGTGCTCAAACTGTAATCAGAAAAGGCCTTACTTACGTAAAGCCTCTCCCTATGTGAGCATAAAAATTTTTACTTTATAATAAGGATGAAACTTTTTTAATGCATTCAAGAGATCGGATCTAACATAAATCCTACAGACCAAGGCTTAATGCTATAAATCTATATCATAGATTTAGCTGTGAACCTGTTGTGAATATGCAATAAAATTTAATGTGTATTAGTCAATTTATGTATACAGATTGTTTATATCTCAACTGTTACGTCAGAAAAACAAAGTACAAAGTAGCAATGAGATTAGACTGAATTTGCTAAATACGATTTTCCGGAATGATTGATATAAATCCACCAAGAAAAAATTAATTACACAATAGACAATGAACAACATAACAAAAATCTTAAACAAAATAATCGTGTCCATACTAACATTTTTTATTATTTAAATAATAACTATTGTGGTGATGTACAATAAATGTTAATTAATCGCCCGTATATAATCATAGCAAGAAACTATACACTGGTTAACAAAAAAAAGAATCTTAAGGAAAGGTTAGGTGCTTATTGAAAATAATTTGGTGGTGATTACCGGATACAAAATTAGGAAAAATATATATACCTAGGTAATATTATACCGAAAAAAAATAAAAAATAACCATTTTTTGCAATAATTCTTACTTGGGAAATATGCGGTCTGCCATTTGCATCGCCACTCCAAACGCTTCAAGATCAAGTGTGGGAAGTTGATTTTTATCAAGTAAATATTCTACTACATTTTCAGTTGCCATGTTACCCACCAATTCGTCTTTAGCCATGGGACATCCCCCAAAGCCCCTGATAGCAGAGTCCATACGAAGACATCCATTAGAAAATGCTGCATCCACTTTCTCAAACCATTTATTAGGGTGTGTGTGCAGATGGGCACCAAATTCAACCCTGGGATATTTTGGTATCAAACCCGCAAATAAATATTCTATACTCTCTTTACTGGATACGCCAATCGTATCAGAAAGTGACATAATATTGATACCCATTTTATACAATCGGTCCACCCAATTCTCCACAATCTCAAGATTCCAGGGATCACCATATGGATTGCCAAATCCCATACTCAGATATAATACAAGTTTTTTATCTTTTTTTTCACAGATCTCATGTATATCTTCCACTCTTATCAGCGATTCCATAATGGTAGCGTTCGTATTGCGCAGTTGAAATGTCTCTGAAATACTGAAGGGATAACCCAGATAGGCAACCTTATCATGTTCTGCAGCCTGTAAGGCTCCGCGAACATTAGCAATGATTACTAAAAGTTCTGTCCTGGATGAGCCAATATTGATCTTATCAAGAACTGCTGCTGTATCAGCCATCTGAGGAATGGCCTTTGGTGAGACAAAACTACCACAGTCAATGGTATCGTATCCCACCTTCAATAATTGATCTATAAAAGCTATTTTATCTGCTGTTGGGATCAGGCCATGCAAACCTTGCATGGCATCCCGTGGGCATTCTATCAACTTTATTTTTTTAGACAAATATTAGATCCTTTTAGAATTCAACTTTCCAAATGTATAAAACAAATTTTAATTATCTGACTTTAAATCACCTTAATTGACCTGGAGTAGTATTTGATTAACCACAAAGATTTTTAAATAGCCGAATATTATGCCCAATAAAGGCATATATTCTCTCTTCACGGAAATAAATCTGATAGTTTTAAACTTGCCATTATATCACTTCAAAAGCTCCTTCTTAAATAAAATGAATATCTATCTTGTAAGAGATGCCACTGAGATTTGAAGCAATCGCTAAAATTTTGTTGCTTAGGAGGAAAACTTTCCAGATAACAATGATCACGCCCTCTGACTCCCAAAGACACTTTCTGACTCTTTCTTCTATATAACTAATCGCAATTGTCTGATAATTAACGTATTAAAAATTATATTTTAATTTTTGTACAATGTTTCATCTTTGCGGGAATGGCCTTATAAAATTTAGTGAATGATTGGAGAAAATGCCTAAAAATAGCAAAATGCTACACAGCGGAGGCACGGAGCCTTGTAGCATTTTGCGTTATTTTTTGAGCATTTTCGGAGTGAGTGAGCGTTAAGAATTTTATACAGCCTTGAATTTCTTTGTTACTTTCTTTCTTCAAGGAAAGAAAGTAAGGACAAAACCCCAGTTATCTATTTGATTTTGGAAAAATGCTTTACAGGTAGACTTCTATATAACTTATCTCAATGTTCTGATTATCATTTTATATAAAAATCAGATTTAGCATGGATGAAATGTTTCATCTGTG
>JAYUWT010000483.1:0-3016 GCA_043753405.1 Saprospiraceae bacterium
GTGGTTATACCGGAGGAAGATAATTTCAGGCCAACCCTTCCTTTAGAACAGGCTGCTTTTAAAGGTTCAGGAAAGGATGAAGAGAGATTAAAAAATGAATTTGAGTTTATGTTTGATAAAAAATGGACCGTAAACGGAAGAGTAATAGCAGGAGATGATAAAGTGCAACGAAACAAAAATGAAACATATACTTTCGATAGAGATGGCAGTTATATGTATACTATTCAGGGGACAGAGAGTAAAGGTACATGGAAGGGCTGGATGAACGGCCAGTGGCCGGTCATAGCCATTTTTCCATTTGATTTGGATGAAAAAGTATCTGAATGGAATTTAAAAAACACCGGCAAAACAATGATTTGGTCAGGAACTTCGTCTTATAAAGATAATGCCATGATGATACAATTTGTAATTAAGTAGGACAAATGTCCAATTTTAACTACATTTGTCTTATATATAAATAAATAATAATATGTACTCCAAAAAACGATTCCCATTTATAAATATATTTATTGTTGTTATATCCGTGTTTTGCCTTGCTCATACGCTTCAAGGGCAGACAGATAACTCAATATTCAGTGTCCGAAAAGCTGCGCTCAATAAGGATGTTCTCGAATACAGCCCTTTACATCTTGGAGATCAATGGGTCTATACACAGATAGAAAATGAAGCTGTAGTAATGTCATCGTTGGGCAGTGATTTTAATACACCAATTTCCGGCTTTATGTTAAGGCAAAAAGTGATAACCGGTTTTGCAAAATCTGCACTGGGTGGATTGATCGCTATTTCTATCGGAGATAATAGATCAAATGTACCTGCCAAACTTAAAAATAATAAGATCTGGTTTGCATTTCAGGATAAGAATGGTTTTGCTGCCCGTTATTTCGAATTCGCTTTAAATAATGAGAATTATTCTTGTACAACTCCTTTTATCAGTCCGGATGGTACCAAGCTTTATTTTGCATCCGACAAGCCCGGAGGTTATGGTGGATTTGATCTTTACGTAAGCGATTACAGAGGTAAAGAATGGAGCACACCCCGCAATTTAGGCCATAAGATCAACACATCCGCAGATGAAGTTTATCCAAACCTTGTGGACAATATCCTGTTTTTCTCAAGTAATGGCCATGGAAGTGCGCGTATGGACATATTTATAGCTGACATGGGTAATGACAAAGGTAGATTGGTCATCAATGCCGGTTCACCTATCAATTCATCTGCAGACGATTATGCTATGACATTCGATAACAATACACGAACAGGTTATTTCTTATCCGATCGTGATGGTGTCAATGGAAAAGTGTTTGAAGTCACCAATGAAAAGAAATTATTGCTTATCAATATTAAGTCAAATGACGATAAAAAACCCATCAGCGGTGCAAAATTAGACCTTACCAGATGCAGAAAAAATCCGATGTATGCGAATAGCAAAGGAAGCATAATCCTACCTGTAACAACCGGGGAAAATTGTTTTGTCCAAATAGGAAAAGTTGGTTATAATGCTGCTACAATTATGATCGATTATAATGAAATAAATGGATTGAAAAAGGCCATAGACATATATCTCTCTGAAGAAGGAGTCTTTTATAAAGGAAATGTCACAGATGAGAATGGCAACCCCGCCATAGAAGTAGAATTATCAATAATTGATCAGGCTACCGGTGAACTGCAATATGCATATACTGACGAATTGGGTAATTATAGCGCTGCTTTGGAGCCATTGTCTTTCTATCTGATAAGATCCAAAAGTCTATATTTTGATCAGAAAGAGACAAAAATAGCTAGCCTCGCAGCTGTACCTAAAACTATTCTAGGTACTATCCAACTTCAATCCAACGGTAAAAAGCAATCACTTTTTCCGGCAAGCAGCATGGATGATATAAAAGTAGTGGCCAAACAAGAAACTGAACAGGTACCAAATGCAACTACCGGTAATACTGTAAGTGATTTTGTTGAAGTAGAAGCAACAAAAAAAATTGAAAGTGTAAAGGGACCTGAGACTAAGATCACTGAAGCTCAAAAGATCATGGATGAAAATGATAAAAAGGCCACCCAGACGAATAAAGATATTACTGTAACAACTACCCAGGAAAATAAGGAGGACTCAAAGGTAGAAACTATGCCAGTCTCTGCACCTATTATTACAGAAGCCCCCAAAACAAGTGCAAATACCAAAGTTAAATATGGAATTCAATTGGCAGCAATATCTAAGGACAATAACAATCTCAGTCCTTTTATCGAAAAAACACAAGGTAAAGGAAAAGTCTATTTGGTCAAAGAAGGAAATTTCAATAAGATCCGTCTAGGGTTTTTTGAAACGAGGGAAGATGCTTTGGCAATGAGGGACAGACTACCTGAGGACCTCAGGAAAGGTTTCATTGTTGAAGTAAAAGAATCTGAAATGAGTGGTTTTTCTAATAATTCAATGGATGATAATAAAATTGCCAAACCTATTGTCACCGAGAAGACTTATGAAAAACCCGTTGAAGTTAAAACATCGGAAGTAAAAGCAGAGTATAAGATCAGGCTCTCCACTCTTCGGGATCCTAAATTATTCAACGGGTCTAAGGTAAAGCAATATGGCCTGGTAGAAGAGGTAAAAGCCGGAAATTTAATAACTTTTTATCTGGCGGGTTTTGAAACTAAAGCAGAGGCAGAAGAAGTAATTTTAAAAGTAAAAGAATCAGGTTTTCCTGCTGCTCAGATAGTTAAACTGGCGAATGGTGAATATTCAATAGACAATTGAAAATCAGATGATAGATGCTAGATGCTTGATGCTAGAAGAAGTCAGAAGTCAGAAATTAGAATGAAGCCACGTTAGTTAGATTTCCCCGTTTGGAGGCTAGGGTTTATTCACATCTTTTTATACCGCACTTTCAGCGCTCGTTTACACTATATTCATACCCAGAGCTTCGCACTGGGCTTTGTAATTGTGGCCTTTCAGGCCGTCTTTAAAATATATTTAAAGTTGAAATTAATTTAACAATTCTGCTCGATTGAACAAAATTATTAAATGTTT
>JAYUWT010000484.1:0-7695 GCA_043753405.1 Saprospiraceae bacterium
CCATCGCCCAATGTTTGGATATCAACCGTGGCGATAAGATGGATTACCTCGTTTCAGTGAGTACGGCTGATTTTATGATGCATCAGCGGGCAGAGGAGGAAGCATTAAAAAATCCAGACTTTCAGCGATTTATAAAAAGTGATTTCCGTGGAAATATGAATACAACTACCATCCGCACTGCCAAAGGTAAGTCTATTATGATCCAGCATGACGTTACATCTCCCAGGCCTTATTCGAGACTCCATTTATTGAGTGGAACTAAAGGCATAGCTCAGAAATATCCGGGACCTGAAAGGATTGCCTTTGGTCATAAATGGATCGAAAAAGTAGAAATGGAAAAATTATATGAAAAATACACACCACCCATCATCAATCATATCGGAAAAATAGCCCAAGAAGTAGGCGGCCATGGCGGTATGGATTTTGTAATGGATTGGAGGCTAATAGATTGTCTCAGAAATGGACTGCCACTGGATCAGGATGTGTATGATGCTGCTTCCTGGAGTTCGATCTCGGCCTTAAGCCAACAATCTGTATCCAAAAGATCAAAGTCTGTAAATATCCCGGATTTTACGAGGGGCGGTTGGAAAACAAACAAACCTTTAGATCTGAGTTTATCGGAAGGGGCAAATACTTTAGTAAGAAAAATAAATTGAGAGGAACAAATAGTGAAGTAAAATCATTTTAAGAGAATCAACGGTTGAAAATTGGCAAGAATAGTAGACATTTTATGTTTTCTATATTTTAAATATATATCTTCAATGTTTTAATGATGCTTTAAATCTTCAATTTCTGTTCATATATCATATAGTGGCTTTTCATTGATAATTCTAACTAAATACAAGCAAATGAATGAATTAAAATTCCTCCTGGTGTCTATGACCTTTCTGGCAATTTCTGCTGCAGGATGTCAGCAAAAATCTACTATTTCGCAGACCAATGATAATAATGACACATCAGTAGAGACGAAGGATCCGAATACTGATTATAAACCTGCATTCACTGGCCAGACCAGGATCAAAAAGGTAAACACTACGACGCCTTATGAGGTGAGCGTCATTTCAAAAGGATTAAAAAGGCCATGGGCAATTATCCAGATGCCTGACAGCCGCTTTCTTATCACTGAGAAGTCAGGTTATATGCGAATAGTTGGTACGGACGGAGCAATACAAAAAGATATTATAGGATTTCCTGAAGTAGATGATGATGGGCAGGGAGGAATGCTCGACGTGGCACTGGATCCGGATTTTTCTCAAAATAGAACTATCTATTGGTCATTTTCTGAACCACAAGACAAAGGAAATTTGACAGCAGTTGGTAAAGGCAAGCTTTCATCTGATGAAACCAGGATCGAAAATGTGCAGATCATCTTCCGTGCATTTCCTGTTTTTGAAAGCTCACTTCATTATGGCTCGAGACTGATATTTGATAATGACGGCTATTTATATGTCAGTGGTGGAGAACGTTCTCATAAAGAAGGGAGGGTACAATCGCAGGATCTCAAATCAGGCTTGGGAAAAATATTTAAAATCACAAAAGACGGGAAACCTGCTCCAGGCAATCCATTTATGAACAATGCAAATGCCATGCCTGAGATCTATGTATCAGGGATCAGGAATGCACAAGGCCTGGATATACATCCCGTGACAGGAGATCTGTGGGAAAATGAGTTTGGGCCCAGAGGTGGAGATGAGATCAATATCATCAAGCCAGGAAAAGATTACGGATGGCCAACCATTACCTATGGTTTAGAATATAGCGGTAACAATATCGGGAATTCTCTGACACAAAGAGATAAGATGGAACAGCCGGTATATTACTGGGATCCTGTGATATCTCCGAGTGGAATGACTTTTTATGCTTCATCTGCGATTCCCGAATGGCAGAATAATTTATTTATTGGGGCCTTAAGTGGCACTCATATATGCAGGATCGTTATCGAAAATAATAAAGTTGTCGGTGAGGAAAGGCTTCTTGAAAATGAGAATGAACGCTTTCGGGATGTAGTGGATGGTAAGGATGGAGCACTTTATGCAGTGACGGATTCGGGTAAATTATATAAGATTAGTAAGAAATAGCGCTTTGGCGCTTTAGTGTGTTAGCGCATTTGCTCGCCGTATAAAATTTGATTGTGTCTTTTTTATATTATTATTGACGTGTGCCAGATTAGTTTTTAATCGACGATCATCTCAAGTTTATTCAGTTCCTGCTGTTTCATATTGGCAGGGAGATCGCGGAAACTATATTGTTGGTTTCTTAACTGAGGGATATAACCTGCATCGCGGATCGCTTCCTGAATACCATTTGCTGTAAATCTGAAAGCTGCACCAGCGGCAGAGACCACATTTTCTTCGATCATGATACTTCCGAAATCATTTGCACCGGCGTGTAAGCTCAATTGCCCCACTTTTTTACCCACAGTAAGCCAGCTTGCTTGAATGTTTTTGACATTGGGCAACATGATACGGCTCATTGCGATCATTCGAATATATTCGTCACCTGTGCAAGTATTGCGGGCGCGTTTTAATTTTTTGAGCATGGTGGATTCATCCTGAAAGGGCCAGGGAATAAATGCAAGAAAACCATTGGCATCCTCCGGTTTTTCAGACTGAACCTGACGAAGTTCGGCATAATGTTCCATGCGTTCAAGGTTGGTTTCCACGTGTCCAAACATCATAGTAGCACTTGTGGTAAGATGTAGCTGATGCGCAGCCCGCATGACATCAAGCCATTCCTTACCACCACATTTACCTTTGCTGATCAATCTTCTGACCCTGTCAGACAAAATCTCTGCTCCAGCTCCCGGAAGAGAGTCAAGACCAGCTTCTTTAAGGGCGGTAAGGACTTCTTTATGAGTTGACTTCTCAAGTTTTGTGATATGGGCGATCTCGGGTGGACCGAGTGCATGTAATTTTAAAGTAGGATATAGTGATTTTAACTCTTTGAAAAGGTTAACATAAAAAGACAACCCAAGATCAGGATGATGTCCGCCTTGCAGCAACAGCTGTTCACCACCATATTCAAATAACTCATCGATCTTAACTTTGTATTCTTCGATAGTGGTAGTATAAGCTTCTGCATGGCCGGGGATTCTGTAAAAATTGCAAAATTTACAATTGGCTATACAGACATTGGTGGTATTGCTGTTTCTGTCAATGATCCAGGTAACGATATTGCCGGGTACATGATGTTGTCTTAGAGCGTTACCGGTGAAGATCAGATCCGCAGTAGACGCATTTTCAAAAAGGAACACCCCTTCCTCCGGTGTCAGCCATTCCAAATGTAAAGACCTGTCTAATAAATTTTGAATATCCATGTTATATCACTGAATTACCAAAGGTAAACACAAAAATAAAGATTTGGTTATGAGAGAGAAATTATAACGCAAAGAAATCTAATAGCCAGATCGGAGCATCCAATAAATAATAACTAAACTCCCTGATTTAATATTGGATTTGAGAGCTT
Source organism: Saprospiraceae bacterium (assembly GCA_043753405.1). Classification (GTDB taxonomy): domain Bacteria; phylum Bacteroidota; class Bacteroidia; order Chitinophagales; family Saprospiraceae; genus Parvibacillus. The sequence goes on from JAYUWT010000484.1 coordinate 3,466, forward strand.
GAAATTTGTGAACTGCAAATGCTAATTAACATTTCAACATGAAAGAGTATCAGATTAAAATGAGAGTTTCGCAAAGTTTTGAAGCTTTCAGCTTCAATGGGCTTCGTTGGGATGAGACTTTGTGAAACTTTGTTTTCCCCTTTGTGAAACTTTGTGAAATAACTTTAGCTCTGTAGTAGCAATTTCGTAAATAAAGTTTAACAACTAAAATTTTCTTTTTTTCGAATTAAGGCTATCAGCCATTAGGCCATGATCCGTTTCATCTTCGCCCTACTCTCAACCCTCAACTTTCAATTCTCAACTCCGTAGGCTACTCTCCACTCAAACTCATCTTAACCTTCTTTTCAAGCTCTGCGACAGTTCCTTTAAAAAAAACATCCGTGTCCATCATATCCTGTACTGCTTTGCAGGAATAGATCACCGTGCTGTGGTCTTTACCTCCGAAACTGTCTCCGATACTTTTCAGGGAATTATTGGTGAAATTTTTTGCGAGATACATAGATAATTGCCTTGCGACGACTATAGCACGTTTTCGACTGGTGCCGTTTAATTTATCAATAGATACTTTGAAATGATCTGCAACAAGGGCCTGAATATTTTCAACAGTGATCTCCTTGTTTAATTGGTTGACAAATTTCTGGATCACCTCTTTTGCAAGAGTCATATCGATATTCCTTTTATCCAAAGAGGATTCAAAGATCAGGGATATCAGCATACCTTCCAGCTCTCTTATATTGCTTTGGAGATTGTAACAGATAAATTCAAGGACATTTTCAGGAACTGAGTAACCTTCGGCTTCCAGTTTAGACTCTGCAATAGCAACCCGGGTTTCGAAGTCCGGTGATTCCATCTCAGCCGTCAAACCCCATTTGAAACGGGAAATCAATCTGTCTTCCATCCCTCCCAGATCCTTTGGAGCGCGGTCCGAAGTGATAATGACCTGTTTTTGACTTTGGTGCAATTCATTGAAGATAAAAAAGAAAACTTCCTGGGTTTTTTCCTTCTCGCTCAGGAATTGTATATCGTCGAGAATAAGTACATCCAATGACTGGTACATGAGCGATAGGTCTCCAATATTCCTGTTCTTGATGGCATAAACGACCTGATTCGTAAACTTTTCACAAGAAATATATTTTACCCTTTTTTTAGGATATTTTTCCACAACTGTATTTCCGATAGCCTGAGCCAGATGGGTCTTACCCAGTCCGGATCCACCATAGATAAATAAGGGGTTGAAGGAAGTAGTCCCGGGACGGTCGGCAATTGCGAGGCCTGCAGAACGTCCAAGTTTATTGCATTTGCCTTCGATCAGGTTGTCAAAACGGAACTTCGGATTGAGTTCTGTTTCGTAAGTGACCTTCTTGATCCCGGGGATTACAAAAGGGTTTTTTATTTTATCAAGGTCAAATGCTTCTTTTTCAAGGCCACTTTCTTCATTTTCGGATTGGTTGAAATGGTTAGTAGCAAAGGGTGTTTCCTTTTCAACAGGAATTTCATATTCTAATTTACCCTGAATCCCGATTGTGGAACGGATGGCTCTTTTTAATATACTTAAATATTGTTCCTCCAGCATTTCATAAATATACTGATTCGGTACCTGGATGGTAAGTACATCATTTTCAAACCTAATGGGTACAATAGGTTGGAACCATGTCTTAAAACCTTGATCTGTGATATTTTCACGGATCATTTTAAGACAATCGTTCCAGATAGATGCATGATTTCTAGGCATTACTACAAGCACAGGTTTATAATTTGTAATACAATTTCCCCAACTTTACAAAGAAAGAGGGAAGAAGTAGTTTATTAAATAATATAAAATGGGTTTTGAGTGGGACGGGCGACAAATATCAACAAAGTTTATCGGTTGACAAACAAAAATTGATTATTTATTCGGAAAATATTATATTCTAAAAAATTCTATATATAGAATTTTTGATATCCTTCACTTAATGAAGTATCAATGCTTGAATTAATTCCTGATCCACATATTTTCGCAGGATACGCAACTATTTTTACCTCCTTTTTCAAAGGTAATATCCAATCGTCCCAACCTGATTCCGGCCCAACCAACCTGATTAACCATGACCGTCTCACCTTCCTGATTTTTAATAAGGTCGGGTTTGTCGAGGAATGAGTGCGTATGTCCTCCCAGGATGATATCCACGTCTTTTGAGTTCTGTGCCATGATGATGTCACTGACCTTATTTTCTCTGTATTTGTAACCTAGATGCGAAAGACAAACAACAAGGTCACATTTTAAATCGTGTTTCAAGACCGCTGCTGCGGCATTGCCCATCTCAATGGGGTCATGATAGACAAGGTTGCCGGTCTGTTTATCTGTCACCAAGCCTTTCAGGTTAATTCCTATGCCATATACACCTACTTTGATACCATTTTTTTCGAATACCCTATGGGGTACTATAAGACCATTCAACGGCGTATTTTTTAAATCATAGTTACAATTGATCATCGGAAAAGTGGCAAGTTTCTGCAGATCTGCAAGCCTTTGGATACCTGAATCGAAATCATGGTTGCCCAAAGTAGAGGCGTCATATTTCATGGCATTCATCATCTCATATTCCGGAGTTCCTCCGAACATATTAAAATAAGGAGTTCCCTGGACTATATCACCACAATCAAATAATAACACATTACTTTCTTCACCCCTGATCTTTTTGATCAATGCTGCTCTTTTGGTCACACCTCCCAGCCCCTGATATTTGGTACCATCCACGGGAAATGGGTCCAATCGGCTATGAACATCGTTCGTGTGGAGAATAGTAAGTTTGGTTATCTGGCCTTTGTCCATCCCAAAAAGACTGTTGGAATATCCCGAAACGTAGATCGCAGCTCCGGATAATGTTAAATTATACAGGAATTTTCTTCTGTTCATCTTTTAAAATTTATTCGGTGATACGTTTTTCTATTTTAGCGGAGACCGGTTTGCCCTCTGCTTGCCGGGCAAGAAAATGGTCGATGATGGCATCGCGGATGAAAATGCCGGTAATTGCTCTTTCTGCTGTTTTAAATTCAACAAAATCGTCACCTCCATTTGCCATAAAGTCCGGCATAGCGATGTGATATATCCTGTCGGGGTCTATAGCCTCCCCATTGATCAATACACTTGCCACCATCCGGTTTTCAATATGCATTTTTACACCTCTGCTTACCGGAATTCCACCCTGAGCAGCTATCTGATCCATGAATAAGGACATCGACGAACCTTTAAGATGGACCACAACGATCTCATTGTCAAAAGGCATGATTTCAAAAATAAGTCCTTTTTTGATCTGACCTGCTCCAAGTGTTGGTATCCTTATCCCACCCAGATTCTGTACTGCAAAGTCTACCGGGCCAACTTTATGTGCTAGGGCCCGGTCAAGGATGATGTCGCTCAACAGATTACCAAGTTTACTTTCCGGCCTTCCTTTTGACATTGGCTCTTCGGTATACCCTACTATGGTATCCATTTTTGCACTTAGTAAAACTCTGTATTTACTGAGCGATGCTTCCAAATCAGGATCTGCACTTGCTGCTTCGGCCTTGATCTCGGTATAATTGCTGTCGATTTTTGCCAGCTTTTGACTTGAGCATGCCCCCAGCAATAGGATCATGACTACTAGCGTCACGTAATATTTATATTTTCTGTTTAACATTATTTCCTATTAGTGGCTGCAAATTACGAAATATGAATCAGATACTAGATTCTAGACTCTAGATTCTGGATTTTTGTGGTTAAAATGATATTAATTTAAGAATTGAAAAAGTTACCAAGACATAGAAATTGAATAGATAATAATTAATTGTTAAATATGATTTAGTATTCATTTGATCAAATAATTATTTCATCATGTCACCACCTTCGGGGTTTTTATCTCGTCTTAACTGTTATTCTATAAAAATGTCACCGCCTTCGGGGTTCTAATAAAAATATTGAGTAATAAGCTTTAAGCTTTGGGCTGCAAGCTGCTTCAAAAGAATATTGGGTTTCTGAAGATCAGTTTCATATGAGAACAATTTTCAATTTTCAATATGCTCTAAGCAATAGGCTTTAGCGGCTCCGAAAGATTATTTAATTCAATATTTATATTCAGGGGTTAGTTCACGTGTAAAGCTTTTTTCCAAAATCAAAATGATAACTGGATACACATGATTTATACTTACTTTCTTTTCTTGAAAAAAGAAAGTAACAAAGAAATTCAAGGCTCTATAAAATTTTTAACGCTC
>JAYUWT010000485.1:0-3013 GCA_043753405.1 Saprospiraceae bacterium
GTTTCGAGTTCAGCTATATCGGCTTCGATGCTGGCAGTGATCAAAACCACTTCAGCTTTTTCCGAAGCTACAAGTTTTATTACCGCGTCTGAAAGTTCATTGCCGGTATTTGCAGATGCTTCATCAACATTACATACATATAGAATGGGTTTGGCAGTGAGTAATTGCAACTCTTTTACTGTTTCAAATTCTTCTTCCGAAAATTCCATGGAACGCACATTCTTTCCGTCACTGAGGTGGCTAAGTATTCTTTGACCAATGTCTACAATGGTCTTTGCCGCTTTGTCACCGGTTTTTGCAGATTTCTGATACTTATCCATCCTTTTTTCAAGGGTTTCAAGATCTTTCAGCTGTAGCTCAGTATCGATGACCTCTTTATCCCTGACGGGGTGGATCGAACCGTCTACATGCATCACGTTATCATCCACAAAACATCTTATGACATGGATGATCGCATCCACTTCACGGATATTTGCCAGAAACTGATTGCCAAGGCCTTCACCTTGACTCGCTCCTTTGATCAGGCCTGCTATGTCGAGGATCTCAACAGTAGTAGGTTGTACTTTTTGAGGATTGACTATCTCGGAAAGTGCATCCAATCTCGTATCAGGGACAGTGATCACGCCCAGGTTCGGTTCTTTGGTAGCAAAAGGATAATTGGCAGCAAGCGCCTTCGCTGATGTCAAAGCGTTGAACAGAGTGGATTTACCTACATTCGGTAAGCCAACAATTCCACATTTTAAAGCCATAAATTTTACTTATTTTGAGGCGCAAAGATAGATTTTATTTAGTCATTTTTATATGAAGTGCTTAACTTCGGATGGAATTATGGCAATGCATAAATAATTAATTGTAAACAATAACTGAGAAAACAGCATTTGTAATATTTATAAATCTTACTATGAACTACCTTGCTCATGCTTTTTTGTCGCCAGATGATCCTTATATCCTGACAGGAAATGTAGTAACTGACATGTTGAAGGGACCGGCGCGAAAGGAAATAGACGCCAGGTTTTTGCAGGGTATTGCTTTGCACCGATTTATAGATAATTATACGGACCAACATGAAGTTGTCAATAGTTTTAAACACTTGCTTTATCCTAGATTTAAGAAATATGCTCCTGTAGTAAGTGATGTTTTTATGGATTATCTGTTAGTACGTAACTGGTCCAAATACAGCGATCTTGATCTACAGGAATATATTCAAAAGACCTATGATTCCATGTCGAGTGTCATTGAAGAGCTGCCTGAAAAAATTTATCTCAGGCTCAATACTATGATCACACATAACTGGCTCAACGCATATATGACAATATCAAGTGTCAACAACGTTTTTGACCGTATGGAATATAAAGTTTCAGATACCGAGGTCATGAAAAACGGCGGGGACTGGCTAGAGGAAAATTTTGAAGAAGTCAATGAGTTATTCTTGCAGTTTTTTCCTGATCTTATTCAGGTAGTACAACAGGATCAGTATACGAAGGAGAAGAAGTGAATTGAGTTGAAAGTTGAGAGTTGAAAGAGGAGAGTGGGGCGGAGATAAAACAGATTTGCTGATAGCTAATGGCTAATGGCTAATAGCTTATGGCTTGTGGCTGATGGCTTTGTTGTGGAAAACTGGATACTTTCGATTTGTAGGAATTGACAATTTACAATGGACAATTGAAAATTGGACGAAGAAGAAACTCTCCTTTAAAATTATAAAATATTTCGAAGCGGCTTATAGCTTATAGCTTACTGCATAAATCTCCCATCACCTATTTTCCTTAAGGATTACTCTCATTCAAGCTTGTACGGTCATTTATAATTTATAATTCACCATTTATAATTCCTTAGTAGCCGAAGCTGTTTAGCTGCCGCTCATCATCCCTCCAGTTTTCTTTTACTTTTACATAAAGGTCAAGGAAGATTGGGTAACCAAGGAACTCTTCGATCTCTTGGCGGGCATTAGTGCCCAGTTGTTTGATCTTTTCGCCCTTTTTACCAATAATGATCGATTTCTGGGTGGACCGGGATACAAAGATAATGGCATTGACATGGGCGAAAGGTTTGCCATTTTTTTCTGATTCTGTAAAACTGTCTATGTATATCTCGCAGGAATAGGGCACCTCCTGACTGTACAATGATAAAATCTGTTTCCTGATCAGGTCCGCAACAAAAAATCTTTCATTGAGGTCACTCAGCTGGTCCTTAGGGTAATATTCCGGACCGGGTGGCAATAATTGCAATACTTTCTGAATTAATTCAGCCCTGTCAGCTGCCTCTAAAGCTGAAATAAGCATAACTTCCGTCCATTGTACATCTTGTGGCCAATTTGCCAAAGCAACTTCTTTGGTAACTTCAGGTGCGAGATCTTTTTTGTTGATTATGAGTAATTTAGGCACATCCACCTTATTCATTATTCCGCCTATTTGTTCGCTCCAGGGAGTCGGATCTGAAATATCAGCCATGTATAAAATAACATCGGCATCCTCGAAGGATTGATAGATGTAAGTATTCATTTTTTCCTGCATCCTGTAAGCAGGTTTGTCAATGATACCGGGAGTATCAGAAAAAACGATCTGGTGGTCCGGATCATTCCACAGCCCAAGGATCCTTCTTCGGGTCGTTTGTGCTTTTTTGTTGGTGATGCTTAGTTTTGCCTCTATCAATAGATTAAGTAGAGTGGATTTACCGGCATTTGGTTTACCAAGGATGTTTACAAAACCGGATCTATGTTCATTCATTTTAATTTTTTTTGTTGCGGATTGACTTCCAGCAATAAGTTTGGGTGTTCAATGAATTTATCAATAGCTTCATAAAGTTGAGTAGGAGTGAATGCCCTCCAGTTAATTAGATTCCATTTCTCACCGTAAAGCAGATAATTAAACAATCTGGCATGGTTCATTTCTTCCACTACGTGCCTTTGCATGCCAAGAATCACTATCCATCCTGCCTCATCCCTTACATCTTCCCACCACTCTTCATAATAACTGTCGTCCGAAGCATGAAAATTCAATACATGTTCTCCGAT
>JAYUWT010000486.1:0-7688 GCA_043753405.1 Saprospiraceae bacterium
TCCAAAACCAATACCAATTAAATACAATTTACTGCCCGGATCTTTAAACCTGATATAAATATTACTTTCAAAAAACAATGCAATGACAGACATAGTAAGAGCTGTATAACAGCTGACGATGAGAAAATTTTTGAATACCAAGGTCAGGGTCATGGCAGCCAACAAAAGAACGATCAGGATGATCCGGATACTTTTATCATGTTTCTGCAAAGTTACCGGCCATAAATAATTGGCATAGGCGTGCCTGTAAGCACCCAGACTTGTATAATAACCACCCAACAATGCTAAGAACCAACCCGGTATATAATAAATAATACTAAAATAAAATTTAAAGCCATGACTGAATATGCCTCCCATCAAAGCAGAAATGCCTGTGAACAACAAAAACAAGCTATAATAATTTACAAAATCAACCTTGTTTGTGTTTTCCTTTTTAACTTTTATTGCAAAAAAAGTACATAAAATAAAAAGTAACAGATTGGTCAACAAGGTAATCGGTTCGGTTATTTTATAACCATATACTTCCCACATTTTATATATTTCTCTTTAATGAAGATACAATATCTATTCCGGCAGTTCTAATATTCAATTGTGTGCAATCTTAATAAAATTAAAGCATTTAAACATTATTTGCTCTTGAAGTCCTTATTCCATGACCTATTGAGAAATATTGCATTAAATATTTAATGACAATTATTCGCACCAAATGTTAATAAATACTTAAGATAAAAAATATTCGGTTTTAAATGGTCACCCTTTTGATCTATTAAGTGACATCATTCCATCATATCAATAGTTTAATTTTAAACTATTTAACCAGAAATAAAATTGAACCACTCCGGTTTTATTTCACAAAAATCACTTAAAATGAAAAATTTACTAATTGCATTAACTTTTGTTCCATTTTGTTACCCATGTTCCTTGTTGGCTCAATCGCAAAATAAGGAAACTTCTACTACAATTAAACAGGTCATCCAGTCAAAGTACATGGCCTTTATCGGTTACGGCACAGGAATGAATGGAAAGACCTTCAGTCTTGGAGTTACCTATATGAACCCTAAAAATCAGGGTATCACAGCTTCCTTTCTGACCAATGATCATCCGACTAAAAAACTTCCTACCCATATAAATACTTTGGGCAATTCCGATGCGGCTTCATTAAAACTTAATGAGTTAAAAATGATCAATGTTGCTTTTGTAAAACTATATCCTACTTCCTCAAAATTTATCAAATTAGGCTTCGAATCAGGATTGGATCTTTATAATTATTCTTATAATGCATTTACGTATAAGAATAATGGAAGTGAGTCCGGCGCAAGTGTTGTAGGCAAATATTTCATCAATAGAAAAGTTGTCAATTCTATAGGGCTATCTCTTAAAATGAAGATTAATTTTCCTCTGACAAAATTTGTCGGAATGGAGGTGACCCCGGGCATCAACTTCAATAAACATGCTCCTTTAATAGGTATCCAGGCAAAAATTAACATCGGCCTCGTTCGCTGATTTTTGCACAAGATCACCTGATCTTTATCTGATATTCCACGTAATAATTTAATACCAAATAGTTCTTAATTACTCCCGGTCATCATGCCAGCGGTAATGTGAAGAAGTATTTACTAATCATACATAACATTAATTTTTTAAATACCCTTTATCATGAAAACAATATATCTTTTTCTAACCACTATAATGTGCATGAATAATGCTCTGATTTCACAAAATAATCCTAACCAGACACCTCCTTTCGACCCATTCAGCTTTGCCCATTCCATTCAACGATATGTAAATCAGCAACTGCTAAAAAATAATGGCGGAAATCCTGCAGATCTTTTGTTATTCAGCTCGTCCAGTTCAACTGGATCCATGGAAGAACAATGGAAACTGGCTTTATATTACAAGGATAATAAATTAAGTTCTTACCAGAAAACTACTATGGCGGATTTACCGGTAATTGAAAAAACGACTTTTACTTATAATCAAAAAGATCAATTGATCAATATTTCTATTAATCATATTATAAATGGAAGAAGTAAAATGTATTTGAAATCTGATCTTTCTTATAATCTGGATGGACAATGTACCAAGAGGCTTGACTATCAGGGTCATTTAATGACAAGGGGCGATTCTGTACAAATAAACTCTAAAGACAATAAAGTGACCGAGTATCTTATCCGGAAATTCAATGATGGGGGATGGATCACTACATCTAAGGTCTCTGATATCAGTTACAATAAAAGTGGTATGGTCCGCAGTTACATATCACAAACATATAGTGCAAACGGATTCGTGACAAAAAAAGAATTCCTGACAAACCTTGAATTTTATAATGCAAATGCCACGGATGTGATGAAAAGAGTTTGCCCGGGCATCAATCCAGGTGCGGAAGTACAATCAGAAGATATGAAATTACTTGATAAGGTATTAAATGGACCTCAGGTTATCTCTGACAAATTCCTCAATAACCCTGTTGCTTATCACAAGTTTATACTAAATCCTTCTACAAACAGATATGTATTATCAGAAATCAGGTCATTTTTCCAAACGCGTGAGAATGCACTTTATGTATTCACTGAAAACATTATCGTAAAAGATAAAAGTGTGCCTGTCGTCGTTGAAAAATTTCAATTGGATGATCAGAACAGGGTAACTTCTGTACATCAGACATTTCAAAAAGGTGAATACATACATGAAGAAAATTTAAATTATAACTATAAAGGGTTCATGAATAATCATGTTCAAGAAACCACCAGTTTTTCTGAATATCACAATCTTGATCAAAGATCCGAGCAAAATTTCACAATTTCCGAAGATGGCAATTTATTGAAAAAGATCACTGAAGAAAGGAAAGACCAAGGAGATGGAGACCCAATAATCAATGAGCTCACATTTCGATATAAAACAAAAGATGTAGAAACGAAATCATTTATGCTATCTGATCATTTTCAACCTGTTCCTACTCAGGGTGTTGCGACACTTCAACCCCGCGTTAAAACAGAAATAGATCAAAACAGTGTAACTGTACATGATCTTAGCGGTCAAAGGGTACGTCCCGCTTATATGGAACTCAATTCCGGCAAGATCGAAATAGATCTGAGCAACTTACCCGCAGGTGTTTATTTGGTCAATTATGAGTCAGATCACCAGAATTATGTTTCAAAAATTGTAAAAAACTAGCTTACTAAACTTTCTATTGATTTGATATTCCAGGACCCGGAAATATTTTTCCGGGTCTTTTTATGTCAGATGCTAGACGCTAGATACTAGGTATTAGATATTAGATACTTGATGTTAAAGTAGAAAGTCAGAAATTAGAATGACGCTTCGAAAAAATGCTATTGCGTAAATCATTCCATTCTTCGCCACCGTTCGCCGTTCGCTGTTCGCAGTTCGCTCCTAAGGTAGATGGCTGATGTTAGATGGAAGATGGAAGTTACAATCGTATCATATTTATTACAATTATTAAAATATTGGTTGGCTCACAAATCTTCTCCGGCAAATCACGTAAATCATTACATCCTCCGCCACCGTTCGCTGTTCGCTGTTCGCCGTTCGCGTCCCGCTCTTCGCCACTCGCTTTTCGCTCCTTCAACATTCAACACTCAACATTCAACATTTCGTAAGTTTCCTAATTTTCCGTCAATTTATTCCGTATTATTTGTCATTTGATGAATTTTATTATCTTTGTATATAAACTTATTCGATATGTTTCATCAAAATCTCAAATTCTTACGCCATAAGCGACAACTGTCACAACAATTACTGGCTGAAGAATTAGGCATTCCCCGGACCACGTACAGTGAATATGAAAAAGGAAATACCGAACCCAATCTCCGGCTTCTGACCCGGATGTCCGAGTTATTTACTATTTCTCTTGACCAGTTAGTGAGGGAGGATATTAGTCTAGAGAACCTCGAAGTTTTCCGGGACAAAGATCTGAGGATTCTTGCTATGACGATGGATTCTATGGGGCACAACAATATAGAACTTGTGGAAACGAAGGCTGAAGCCGGTTATATCTCAGGCATGAGTGATCCGGAATATATCTCAGAACTTCCTAAACTCTCATTTCCGTCTATACAGAATGGAAGATACCGTGCTTTTGAAATACATGGAGATTCTATGATGCCGCTTGAATCCGGATCCATTGTAGTTTGTCAATATGTGGAAAAGATCGAGAATATTAAAAATGGGAAAACATACATCGTCATTACACACAAAGATGGAGTAGTGTATAAACGATTGCAAACATTGCATAATGAGGAAAGGTTGATGGCGATCTCTGATAATGAACTATTTACGCCATATTCTATTGAATATAGTGACATACAGGAATTGTGGTCATATCATGCACATATTGGATTTAGCGATGTCAAAAAAACTCATGATTCTATGCTTGAAGAGAAGATAAATGACATTCAACGCAAGATCACCGAGTTATATCAGAGCAATATCTCACTTTAACTAAAATTATTTTTGGTTTTAAAACATGCCTTAAAGTAGGGTGGTAATTGGGTATCAGAAAGATGGTACTCAATGAATTTCAATTATTTATGAAAAAAAACACCCAGAAATTTTTTAAAATGATAAAAAATACGAAATTTGCCACGCTTTAAGAGAAGCACTAAATTTATTTCATAACTTATTATAAACCAACGCCTAATGAGAAAAGCAGACTTAGTTGCTACAATTGCAGAAAAAACAGGTGTTCCTAAAGTAGATGTACTAGTATCTATAGAACACTTTTTTACTGAAATTAAAAACACCTTGTCGAGTGGAGAGAATGTGTATGTTCGTGGTTTCGGATCATTTATCATTAAGAAAAGAGCAAAAAAAATAGGCCGTCATATCAAGAAGAATGAGGCCATTGAAATTCCTGAGCACTTCATTCCTGCTTTTAAACCGGCTAAAACATTTACTGATCAGGTAAAAAATAAAGTTTTAGTCGCTCCGGAAGTAGAGGAAGATTAATATGTCTAAAGAGACAACACCTAATATTAATAAATACAAAGGAATTGCCATAGCTTCAGCTACCCTCTTGTTTTGTATTATTTATTTCGGTTTTAGCCTCACAGATAACAAAAAAAAGTCAAAACTCGACAAAGAAAGAGTTTTGATCTCAGAAGTAACCGGACCGGAAACTTTAAATAAAGAAGCAAAGGTTACCCTTTCAAGTGACACACTGACCCTGATCGACAGACTGGAGCACTTAACAGAAGGAAAGGATACAGTATCTATCACAGATAATCTAAAGAGATTGTCGGGAATATGGTACAGTCAGAAAAGATATGGATTGGCAGGATATTATGCCCAAAGAGTGGCTTCCATAGAAGAAAAAGCAGAATCATGGTCTATCGCTGGGACTACTTTTGCCGCAGGTGTGAAGTTATTGGGAGAAGGTAAAGAAAAGGAATTTTGTACCGGACGAGCCATAAAGGCCTTCGAACATGCGATCTCCCTTGCACCTGATGTCACAGCACATAGAATGAATCTTGCTTCCATCTATACAGATGTTCCACCAAAGGACAATCCAATGAAAGGAATTCAGATGTTATTGGAGATGAACAAAAATGAGCCTGAGAATATCGCGGTCATGAATCTTCTTGGTCAATTAGCTGTAAAAACCGGTCAATTTGATAAGGCCATCACCAGATTGGAAAGATCTTATCAATTGGACCCTAAAAATAGTCAGACACCTTGTCTGTTAAGCATGGCTTACGAAGGTGCGGGTCAACATGAAAAAGCACAAGTGATGGCAAAAAATTGCGATCGACAAGGCTTATAGATGGACCTATTTAAAAATATTGTTTAACAAAAAAAAAATACGAGTATGCCTTGCGGTAAAAAACGTAAAAGACACAAGATTGCAACCCACAAGAGGAAAAAGAGATTGAGAAAAAACCGTCATAAGAAAAAGAACCGGTAGGTAAATAAATTTATGCAACGCTTAATATTCGCATTTGTGATTTTTTGAATTCAGGTGTGTGTAATATATTAAGCGTTGCTTTATTCTTTTAAAACAATCAGACTGTGAATAAAGAGCTGATTATTAATTCCCTGCCTACTGAAGTTGAAATAGCCTTAGTTGAAAACAACAAACTAGTTGAAATACATAGGCAAAAGACAAGCAATTCTTATAATGTAGGGGATATTTATCTTGCCCGGGTCAATAAACTAATGGCAGGATTGAATGCTGCTTTTCTTGATATAGGTAGCAGAAAGGATGCATTTTTGCATTATACAGACCTCGGACCTAAACTTCCGGCTGTCATAGAATATACCAAAGAGATCCTCAATAAGACTCCGGGACATTCCATTCATAATATGGACCTTTCTAAAGAGATCCATAAGAATGGCAAGATCCAGGATGTAATGGACAAGCGGACGATGATGCTGGTTCAGATACTCAAAGAACCTATCTCCACCAAAGGTCCGCGATTGAGTTGCGAGATAACCATTCCCGGCAGGTATCTGGTTTTAACTCCATTTTCCAACGCGGTAACGATTTCCAAAAAGATCGTCAACATTGATGAAAGGAAAAGGCTTCAATTGCTCATTGAAAGTATCAAACCCAAAAATTTTGGTATCATAGCCAGGACTGCTGCAGAAGGCAGAAGAGTCGCCGATCTTCACGATGAGATCAATAGCCTGACCCAGAAGTGGAATGACATGCAGGATAGTCTTCTTGAAGCAACCGGCCCTACTAAGATCCTGAGCGAGGCAGACAAAACCACATCTCTGATCCGGGACTTCCTGACCAATGATTATCAGCACATCGTAGTGAATGATAAGGATATTTATAACAGTGTCCGTTCTTTCATGACCTCAATTGCTCCTGATAAGGTCAAGATCGTGGAACATTATACCGGCAAAGCAGCCATCTTTGAACAATACGGCATCAATAAGCAGATAAAAGCATCATTCGGCAAAACTGCGACAATGAATAGTGGTGCTTATATCGTAATTGAGCATACTGAGGCAATGCATGTCATAGATGTCAACAGTGGGCCTAAGATGTCAAAATCCGAGATGAACAATACTTCTCTCACTGTCAATCTGGAAGCTGCGGAAGAGATATCAAGGCAATTGAGATTGCGGGATATCGGCGGTTTGATCATCATCGACTTCATCGACATGAAAAGCCTTGATCATAAAAGGGTGCTCAACACCAGGATGAATGAACTCATGGAGAAAGACCGTGCTCAACACACAATCCTTCCCTTGAGTAAATTCGGCCTCATGCAGATCACACGTGAACGAGTCCGTCAGGTAGTCACGATAAACACCGATGAAACCTGTCCGGCATGTCAGGGTAGCGGTAAGGTCCAGCCAACGATCTTATTGACAGATGAAATAGAGCGCGACCTCGTCTATTTATTGGCTAATAAATCAATATCAAAGGTACAATTGAGTGTGCATCCATATGTTTATGCTTATCTGACCAAAGGATTTCCCAGCATAAAGATGAAGTGGTATATGAAACATAAAAAATGGGTGAATATCCGTCAGGATACCAATTTTGCACTTACAGAATATCGTTTCTTTGATATCGCAGATGACGAGATCAGATTTACTTAAAAAAAATAGGCATAAATTTTCAGCCTGAAAAAATCACTGAATTTTAATTGAAAGATAATGTGGCCTTAATATTTGCAATAAGCAGCAGTTATTAAGGCCATTTTTCATTAGCT
>JAYUWT010000487.1:0-3009 GCA_043753405.1 Saprospiraceae bacterium
CCTTCTTTTTACATGTTGTTGGTTAAGTTTAGAAGCTCAGAAAGCCACCCTAACAGGCGTGGTCGTCGATGATCTTAATTTTTTTCCTTTAAATAATGCTACAGTTACTATTGCAAGGTCTATTGATTCTATTCTTGTGGGATACGATCGTGTCGATCAAAAAGGAAATTTTGTTTTAAAGAACATAGATACAGGAAGATATGATGTTTTTATTTCATATCCTGACTATCTGGGATATGCAGGGGAAGTATTCGTAGATTCGAAGGCTAAAAGTATAAAATTGGATACGATTTTTATGCTTAAGAATAGCCGGCTATTGGATGAGGTCACGATAGTGGATGGTAGTAAGATCAAATTTAAAGGTGACACCATTCAGTTTATTGCAGATAGTTTTAAAGTTGGTCCTAATGCGAATGTGGAAGATCTGTTAAAAAAATTATCCGGATTGCAGGTCAATTCAAAAGGAGAAATTCAGGCTTTCGGCGAAAAAGTTGAAAAGGTTTATGTTGACGGTGAAGAGTTTTTCGGGGATGACCCTACTATCGCAACACGCAATATCCAGGCAAAAGCGATAGATAAAGTGCAGGTTTTTGACAAAACTTCCGAGATGGAGGAATTGACAGGTATCGCTGATGGGGAAGAATTCAAAGCAATCAACCTGACTTTAAAAGAAGAGTATAAAAAGGGCTATTTTGGTAAGGCTTCAGCTGGCATTGGCGCCGAACCAACCTATTATGACGGATCGTTACTATTACAGGGTTATACAGGGAGTTCCAAGGTTGCATTGTATGGCATAGCAAGTAACACGGGGACTACCGGTCTGAACTTTGATGATATGAATAAGTTTCTAGGGTCACAGGGCAATATGACCATGACAGAAGATGGTGATATGTCATTTTATATGAGTGGAGATGATGATGTTGACTGGGATGGTCGTTATAATGGTCAAGGCCTGCCTTCTACCATTGCCGGAGGAACATCTTATTCAACTAAATTATCAAAAGATAAGATCAGGATCAATGCCAATTATGGGTATTCTGATCAGAAATTAAATAAAAACTCATCTTCAGACAAAACCAATTTTCTCCCTTCACAAAGCTATATAAGTAATGAGACAGAAATATTGACGAACAGAGTGGTCAACAATTCAGCTAAATTGACTTTTGAGATGGATATAGATTCATTGACTTCGCTGACATTTAATTCTTCAGGAAGCTTGAAAGATATTGTGAGTGGTAAAAACATAAAAGCATCCAATACAAATCTTGACAGTATGGCTATAACGGAAATCGATAGAAATCTGGATAGTGAAGGGAATAAAAATAGCATCAACAATGCTCTTTCTCTGGTGAGAAAGTTTAAAAAGAAAAAAAGATTGTTGACGTTCAATGGTGGATTAAATTATTCTGAAGAACAGGGGACTACTAAACTTTTTAGCGATAATCAATATTTTCTGGAGAATAAATCGGAGATACTTGATCAACTCCAATTAAAGGACAACAGCAATGTAAGATTTAATGCCAGGGCAACATATACAGAACCTTTTGGAAAAAAATGGTCTGGCCAGATCAATTATTATTACACTTATTCAAATAACCTTTCAAGTCGTAAAGTCAATGAATTTGATGAAGCAAATCAGTCTTATTCAAGGTTCATAGATACTCTTAGTAATATATTTGCATATCGGGTCAACACCAATGGAGGGGGATTTGCATTGTCAATGAAGGATGAGAAATATAACTTTCGAATTGGTACTAATATTGACAATACAAATTATAACAGAGAAAATAAAATAGAATCCACCAAAGTTATTGATAATGCTTTTAGATGGCTGCCTAGTGCTATGTTTAGTTATAAATTCAGCAGAACGGACAATTTTCGTTTATCGTATAATGGAGTTACAATTCAGCCAACGATTTCTCAAATTCAACCGGTCAGGGATAATTCAGATCCACTGTACCAAATCAAAGGTAATCCTGACCTTCAGCAATCCTATAATCAGAATTTTAATCTAAGTTATCATATGTGGAAGGCACTTTCCGAGGTAAGTGTATGGTCTTACGCCGGATTTAGCAATACTTTCAATCAGATAGTTAATAATAATATTATAGATACATCAGGGCGTTATATCTCTACCTATATCAATACCAATGGCGGATATAACGGTTATGGCGGGGCAAATTTCAACAAACAATTATCGAAAATTATTTCATTAAGATTAGGATTGAGTGGCAGTCTGAATAAAAGTATTTCATTCGTCAATAGTGAAAAAAGTGAGGTTTCAAGTAAAAGTATAAGACCGGAGATTGGTTTGGAACTTGAGAAAGAAGACGTTTTTGATCTTAATTTTGGATATGCTCCATCATTTACTAATTCAAGTGGCGGTTTAGTGCAGGAAGCCGGCAATTATACCACCCATCATTTAAATGCTTATTTTGAATACAACATTACAAAAGCTATCGAATTTACAACCGAGATAAATTATGACATTCAACCAGCCCAAAGTGCTTTTTCAGAAAAATTCAATAAGATGATCTGGAATGCTAATATTCAATTTACGCTTGATAAATCAAATAATTTTGTCCTAATGTGCGCTATCAATGACATCCTGGATCAGAATAGGGGATATAGAAGAAATATTACGGCTAATGTAACCCAGGAATCAAGGTACAATACCATCCGCCGGTATGCATTCCTAAGTATTATTTATAATATAAAAAGCAAGATTTGATCCTTATGCTCCATAAAAGTGGTTTTAGTATTGTATGGCTGATGTTATTGATCTTTATAACAATGGGTCAAAAATTAAACTCCCAGAGTAAGCAGGTGGTTAGTTGCGGCACGATCAAGTATGAAAGAAAAATCAGTTTAAAGAAAAAGTTAATTGAATCCAGAGATCCGGATGATGAAAATTTCTGGATGGAAGAAATGATAAAAAAGGCTCCGGTCAGTGTGGCAGATCAATTTATACTCCAGTTCAATGATCATGAGAGCCTCTATAGTTTTGAT
>JAYUWT010000488.1:0-7680 GCA_043753405.1 Saprospiraceae bacterium
AAAAAAATAAACCGGAATTCAAACCCAATTCAGACTGTTCATATAGTAATTCTAACTATATTTTATTGGGTTTCATCATTGAAGATCTTACTAAAAAAACATATTCAGTTAATTTAGATGAAAGGATTAGCGAACCTTTGAAATTAACATCTACTTATTGTGAAACATCAGTATCAAAAAGAAAATCCCGCGAACAATCTTATAAATTTAATGGAGAAGTATGGATTCCGGATATAGATTCTGATCCGGGATTGCCGTCCGCTGCGGGCGCCATAGTTTCAAATCCTCGTGAAATGTGCTCAATGATGTATCATTTATTTAATAAAAGGCTTATATCAGATTCTTCATTAGTTATAATGAAAACATTAAAAAACAAAAGCATCGGTCATGGATTGTTCAGGGCCCCTTTTTATGAGAAAGAAGGTTGGGGACACACAGGAAGGATTGATGAATTCAGGTCCTTTGTTGCATATTTTCCCGGTGATAGCCTTATTTTATCCATTACTTCCAATGGTATGGCCTTCAAGTTAAATGATATAATTATAGGTGTACTTTCTCTATATTATGGTCTTTATTATCAATTTCCCGTATTTACAAAAACAACCATTGATGAACCACCCGCAGAACATTTCACCGGGAAATACAAAGCCAAGCTTGCCGGATTAATCACGGTTGCAAGGTTTCAGATAACCCCAGCGGGAAAGAATCATTTATATATGAGTGAGGGATTTGATCGGTCAATTGGGGAAACGGTCCTGGTAGAGCGTAAAGACAGGTTAGTTTTTTATTCAAAAGATATAGGTGGTGATTATACATTTTTGGAAAATAAAAAAGGCAAAATAAAAGGTGTAAAATTGAAGCAAGGGAAGTTTAGTATCAAATGTAAAAAAGTAGGTTAGCATCCCACATTTAACTCAAATGGTCATTTATCATTTATCACTTGTCACCTATCATTTATCACTTATCATTTATCATTCATCATTTATCATTATTATATCATGGAAGAAAAAACAATTAACTGGACCTTATTCCGCAGAATAATCAATATTAACAAATCGGTTAAAATTGTATACAAGGGCTGGGCAACACAAGAAGATATTGAACAATGGTTCTTGGAAAAAGCCATATATAAATCACGTGACGAGCATCAAAGAGCATCCAATGATTTCATTATGAAAGGCGATAATTTTACGTGGAGATGGCACAATTACGATATCGAAGAAAATGGAGAGATCCTTGAAGCAGATGGTTCTAATAATATCTCTTTTACTTTTGGCAAAGCCGGAAATGTCCATGTATCATTAAAAGAAATCACTACCGGGACAGAATTAACACTCACTCAAGACAATATACCCACTGATGATCATAGCAAACGATCATTTTTCTATGGATGTGGCACAGGATGGACATTCTGGCTTACCAATCTTAAAGCCTGGCTGGAACATGGTATAACCCTACAAGCTACAGATCTTGAACCGGATGACACTGCTGACAGGGTAAACAGCTAAAAATCAGAGGTCAGAGATAAGAAATCAGAAGTCAGAGATCTGAATTCAGGTATCAGATTAGAGGAAATTAGAAAGGGGTCACACAAAGCCGCATAGAGAAACACCAATACCGCATTGAAAAATTTCAGAAGTCAGAGACCAGAGATCTATCAGATATAAGAATTGATGTATTAAAGACATTTAGTTTTCAATTGAGTAAATATTGTTGGTACTTTCATTCAACCTTCAACATTTAACATTCAACTTTTCATTTCCTTTTACTTCACCACCAATTTCCTAATTAAGTCCTGACCATTCACCCTAATTTTAATCAGATAAACTCCGCCTGGCAGAAATGAAATGTCAACTGAATTTTTTCCTAACATCATGAATTCTTTCAGTTCGTGACCCGTTATATCCGACACCGTCAATGACATAACATGATACCTGGTTGTATTCAACAGATACATTGTATTATCTGCAGGATTAGGATAAATATTGATGCCTTCGTTTATACTCATTTCCCTGATTCCCGAAGTTACAATGGAAATACATTCTGACATCGCTGAGCATCCTGTTAATGAAATTACATTTACTGCAAAATTACCCGTTTGTGTTGCTGTATAACTTTGCCCGTTTGCATCAGGAATGTTTAAACCGGAATCACAATCAACCCACTGGTAGATCGCATTGGATACAGTGGCAGTGATCGTATTTTGAGCAGTCGTAACCGAAGCATCGACACTTTCCACTTCGAGTGTCAAAAAAACGATACTGTCACACCCGTCACTTCCCGGGACCTCGATCTCGTAATGGCCCGGCACAGAATATTCATTGCCACCGATCATTATTGAACTGCCTTCACAGATATGAGCGTTCATTTCACTTGATTCAATGGTACAAAGATCATTTTCATATAGATGAAGGACCAGTTCTGAAGATGTTCCTTTAAATACAAAAAGATCCAAATCGCTGTCCCCATCTATGTCAACCAAATTTGGAAACATAAACTGATCTTCTCCGAAACTGGTAGGAAGACCAAATGGCGATTGTAATACTTCATCGAAGACCGGTTCACCGGTAGGTTTAGGTTCATTCAGATGCACAAACAAAGTATTCAAAGAATCCGCAGGGATACCTAAATTAGTACCCAGTGCATCTACATCTCCATCGTTATCAATATCCCCGGCACTAAGTATATCTATCAGAGGGTTCTGCTTTAAACCAAACGGATCCTGGTACATTCCTACAAACCTTGGCTCTGTAGAACTTCCTATATTCTGAGCGTAATAATTAACAGGCACATCAGGTCCATCTTCCATTCCAAAAGCAGGATCAAAGCCACTCATCAAAAGATCAAGATCCCCATCCAGATCCAGATCAATTAAATCAGGAATAAAAAAGCTCTCAGGAACAAATTTTGGCAGATATGAAGTGTCAAGTTTTATACTTTCAAATTGAGGAGATCCTCCTGTAGTGACATTTTTGGCATAGATCATTGTTCTATTCCCTATAAAATCTACAGCCCCATTAATGATAAAATCAACCTTTCCATCTGCATTCAGATCTCCTGCGCATGGAAAAAAATAACCCTCAGGAAAGGGGAAATCCTCAAATATTGCCCTCCTGGGACCAAATTGCGGATTATTGACATCACCTGTATTTTCTTGCATTTCAAGAAAATAGTGGATATTGCTCCATTCAAATTCATCCACGTCATCTATTGAATCAAGCCCACTCATAAAAATATCCTGGTCTCCATCATTATCGTAATCATGAAACATGACTTTTTGAGCGGAACGGCTTTCGTCATCTTTGATGGTTTTAATACCAAAGGAATTTATAGAATGAAAGGAAAAATTTTGCCCAAAACTTACAAAACCAAGACATTGGACAAATATGATTATTGTTAATTTCTTTTTCATTTGGAGAGAATTAATAATTTAAAAATTTGAACTACGGATTGTAGATGAGTGGTGGCGTGCGCATCATAAAATTGCATTCTGACTGACTATATTTTAAGACCTGAACATCACTCATGGAACCTGATTGGGGTCCTAATAAAGAGAAAGTCAGCACTTGTACCCTGAACAAATCTTCTTTATTATTATGTATAAATTCAGTTTCCTCAGTATAGGTATATAAACCATTGCTATCTGCTAACCAATTAATATCTTTCCAAACTTCAACATCGGCAATACATGAATCCGGCTTTACTTTTTGATGTGTTACTAAGAGTTTACCACTGGCAAAACCCTCTTTAAAACCAAGACTATTTACGACTTTGATATTCACTTTAAGATGACCGAATACAGTTGCTTTTGTCTCACAATCTTTTATTGCAACCTTCATATTAGATGAAATATCAGGTCCGAAAGAAGCCGCTGCCATTAAGACAAATATTGCCAAGACAGCAAAAGACAAAATAGGTTTTACAAAGTTTTGCATGAGAACTGTTTTAAAAAAGTTAATGAAAGAGGGATAAGGGCCGCAACAATCACTGCAGTAAGATCAATGATGTCAAAGGTGCCACGTATTATATGGTATCTTTGTAATAATTCGAAAAAAATACCGGTAAGAAATGCCAAAATAACCCAGGGTATACTTTTCTTGTGTAGTTTGAAATCCCAGATAAATAGAACCAGAGTTGTTAGGCCCACCATCCATAAGGCATCTGGCAGGGAATATATGATCCAGTGAGGAAGGTTGGAAGAAGTGACAATTGTCGAAAGCTCCTCGCGAATATTTCCGTTAAAAAATTGATCGATCCATTGATTTAAATATATGCTATCCGGCCTGAAGATGACATAGATCAAGCACCCAACTGTAAGGCAAAGAATAATGAATAGCGTAATTCCAAGACGATATTTCATAATATCGGGAAATTGTGGCAGGGATACTTTGTAAAAATAAAGTTTTTTTTCGAATCACAAAATATTTGTGTACCCAATATTTGGTATTTTTATACTTAATACAGGATTAAACTCTATTTAATATCATATGGCTTGCGGCTCATCCAAAATATAATTATATTCAACCTTTGTAAGCATTGATATTTTTCTTAAAAGATACAACATTGAAAGAAGAAACAATTCAAGCCTTGCATCCTGATAAAAACAAAAAGAATAAAATGATCTCTTCAGGTAAATATGCGACTGTAAAAGACGCGATTCTAAAACATTTACAAAAGCAGGATCTAACCTATACAGAATTAGAGAATATGGTCAAAAGTGATCTCAAAGGTTCATTCGAAGGTAATATCGGTTGGTATACGGTAACAGTTAAAATGGACCGCAAAGCCCGTAACTTCATCATCAGAAATAATACAAAACCTCAAAAATATCAAATAAATAAGACGTGAATTAATAAATAAAAATATCATGAAATACCTCCTCTTTTTAGTAATAATCCTGGCATCATGCAAGAGCAATGATACTCAAACATCCACCGACACCGCAAATGATTCTTTAATTGTTGAGAAAGGTGAGACTACACCAAAAATCTTAGTGAAAGATACCATACAATCGAAAGTATTTTCAAATGCAAGGTTTAAAGATGTTACTGTTGAAAAAACAGGAGAAAATATTTATCAGATAAAAGGAAAAGGACAGATTTTTGAAGCCAGTTTCAGCTGGGTTGTGGAGGATGGACATAATGAAATTAAAAAAGGTTTTTCCACCACCGATGCAGGCGCACCCGAATGGGGAGATTTCAATTTTTATGTTGATGTTAAAAAACAAAGGGAGAATTCAACATTAACGCTGATACTTTTTGAGTCTAGTGCTAAAGACGGCAGTCGCCAACATGAATTATCTATACCGCTGGAATAAGTCATCGGTAATGAGTAATCTATGATCAGTAATCTGTAATCAAACAACAAACTTCAAACAGCAAGGAGTTATGTCTCAAAGTTTCACAAAGAGAAGCTAAAGATTCACAAAGACATTCAAACAAATTATAGGTAATTGGTTATGTGCATTTTCAAACAACAAACAACAAACTCCAAACCGCAAAGCTCAAACCTCAAACTTCTAAGATAGAAACAAAAGTTTCATTCGGACACTATCTATCCTTAGATGGTCATTCTAATTTCTAACTTCTAATTTCAAATTGCAAATTTTTATCCTTTCCTAATAAAAATAACCATGATTCCTGAAAAACTTCCATCTAACATCTAACATCTACCATTTAATATCTACCATTCATGATACCATTCCACACCACAGATTGGGATACAGTCCCTGCCAGTGAACATAAAGGTGAAACCGGAAGTGCCTGGTGGAAAACTTTACAGTTTGATAAAATAAGGGTACGGTTAGTTGAATATTCTCCCGGATATAAAGCTGACCACTGGTGCAGTGCCGGCCATATCATATTTTGTATCGAAGGTTCATTTACCTCTCACCTCAAGGATGGCAGCAGTCATTTGTTGACAAAGGGTATGAGTTATCAGGCTACTGATGATGACATAAATCCACATAGTTCTTCGACTGAAACAGGCTGTAAATTATTTGTTGTTGATGGGGATTTTTTAAAAAATTAAATCCTCAGTTCTTGAATTTAGATGTAACTTTCTCATTAAACCTGAAAGCTTGAACAATAATAACTCCTGGTGAAACCCGGGTTTAACATTAAGAGCAATTAAAAAACTTATAAGGGTTGAACTATTTTTAATATATTATATAATTAATTTAATATTTTTTCAAATTCATAAGTTCATTAAATAAATATGCACAACTTAATTCCTGAACTACTCCTACAACTTGAAGTATTAAGAAAAGAGATCCACCAACATCCGGAAGTTGCGCTCAATGAATTCAATACAGCAAGTCGAATTAAATCATTTTTAGAAAGTCACACTAAGGCAAAAATAGATTTTGTATCTGAAACAGGCATCCTGGCTACATTTGACAGTGGACTTCCCGGCAAGACCATTTTATTAAGGGCAGATATTGATGCTTTACCAATACAAGAAATAAATGAATTTGAATACAAATCTGTCTATGAAGGTGTAAGCCATAAATGTGGCCACGACGGACATACAGTTATCATGCTCGGCGTAGCCAGGCTCCTGGAGGCTTTTCCTTTTAAAAACGGAAAAATTATGCTGCTCTTTCAACCGGCTGAAGAAAATGGGATGGGAGCTGAAGCAGTTTTGAAAAACAAATTATTTAATAAACTGGAAATTGATTTTGTATTTGCGCTTCACAATTTACCCGGATTTCCAAAAAACCAAATCGTAATAAGGGAAAATAATTTTAATGCCAATGTCAAAAGCCTTATTATCAGATTGTATGGAAAGACAGCTCATGCCGCAGAACCCGAAAAAGGCCAAAATCCAGCCTTGGCCATTGCCGACATCCTTTATTATTGCGACAAGATCACAAACAATTTTCCTGCCAGGGAAGACTTCTTTCTGATCACACCCATTCACATGAATATGGGAGAACTCGCGTATGGTGTTTCTGCCGGGCAGGGTGAATTGCATCTGACCATAAGGAGTTGGGATTTGAATATTTTGGATCAAAAATGCCAGGAAATTATTGATTTTGTCCACGGTGTTTGTGAGAAGTACCATCTTCAACCGGAGTTGGAATGGACGCAGATCTTCTATGCAAACATGAATGATAACACGGCAATTGAACTTATCAGGAAAGCAGCCAAAAGCAATAATTCAGATATTTATGACATGCCTCATCCATTCAGGTGGGGCGAAGATTTTGGACTGTTCACACAAAAATATAAAGGCGCCATGTTTGGTTTAGGTGCCGGAGAAAATACACCTGCCTTACACAATCCCGATTATGATTTTCCGGATGATATTACTGCTGCAGGAATACAACAATTTTATCAGATTTTACAGGAGGTTTTGGATGAAAAGAACGATTAATTTATTATTTAATCAAGCCTCAGCTTTTCCTCAATTTGTTAGAGATTATTGATATTATACTCATTCAAGACAGAAATTAGTTCGATCATTAATATTTTTCAAAAATCAAGAATCTAATTAGGTACTGTAGACAATATTTTTACTTTTTGTCTTGCCACAAAAAGTAACAAAAAAGTCAAGGCTTGACACCCCGCCTGTCGGCACTCCTCTAGTAGCTAGGATTTATACACAAATACGAAGGTGCGCTTCAAGAATATGCATATTAGGTTGTTTTATAAATTTATAATTAAAAAAATGCCGCTC
>JAYUWT010000489.1:0-7663 GCA_043753405.1 Saprospiraceae bacterium
TAGGATGCCACTGATCTTAATACACCTTTAGGATCCTTCGGCATTTCATCCCTCAGGGTATATAACTGCAATCCAAAATTATTGATCCCGGAAACATTGAGATCTTTCATTTTTTTATTCCCATCATTAAATAAAGCACAAGATGGAAGGGCGATCATTCCACCCGCCAGCACACCCATACTCTTTACAAAATCCCTTCTGTCTTTCTTCATATCATTTGTATCAATAAATTTAATTTAACAATCTAGTTTTAGGTATTTCGAATCGGCAAACCTCAAACTTCAAATTTAATAGTACCCTTTTTATGATCCTTCTCACTTTCTCACCTCCTAACTTCTTAACCTCTCTAAATCTATTTCACAAAGTTTAGCTAAGGAAAGCAAAGATGCGCAAAGTACTGCATCATTTTAACCACAGAGTTCCGCAGAGTTTTTTTCACAGAGTTGCACAAAGTTTTTTCTGCACTAATTTGAAAGGCAATAATTACCTTAGAAAGATATTCTGCCTTCTGACTTCTGCCCTCTGACCTCTTCTAGAATCTAGAATCTAGTGTCTAGCATCTGATTTACAGCGACCATGCCTTCTCACCTTTTTTAATCTTATACGCTCCGTCATACCTGCCCGGAACAGGAAGATATCTTAGTGCTTTAGTCATACCAACTTCAGATGTAAAGAAACCCAATAAAGTCAATTGTTTCATCATGGTATAAAAGTGTCGGGGAGAAGAAACAAAATCATATTCCTTGTCCTCTTTCTTCAATTTTTCCCTGCGTGGTTCTTCTGATTTCTGTACCTCTTCATTAAAAAATTTTGCTTCCCCTTCAAGTGCGTTCAACAATTCTTTTCTTTGCTCAGGCGTAAGTTGCATAAAGTCTTTTGAATATTTTTTCTGACTTTCCTTGTCTATTTGTACAATTCCTTCCATAAAAGCTTTTTGGCTTTCCGGAGTATAACAATCTGTCACTACGGTCTTCATTACTTCAGCAACCTTGGCTTCCTTAGCTCCCGGTGTATCTGTCGCAGGCAGGATAGTCTCCCCTATTTCATCAAGTAAAGTCATATTCTTGGCGGAAAATGACAGATCTGTTTGAACATCACTTTTGCAACCGCTCAATATCAGATCCCCTCCGATCATAGCTGCACCTGTGAATGTTGCTATTATTTTTAATAATTCTCTTCTTTCCATGATACAGGATTATAAATTCATTTTTTTAAGTTCTTTTACTGCAAAATCTGCTGCCCTTGCAGTCATGGCCATATAAGTTAGTGATGGATTGACACAGGAAGCCGAAGTCATACATGCTCCGTCAGTCACGAAAACATTCGGCGCATCCCACACCTGATTGTTGCTATTCAATACTGATGTCTTAGGGTCACGACCCATACGGGCTGTTCCCATTTCATGGATGCCCATTCCCGGCGCATAACCCCCATCATAAGCATTTACATTTTTGACTCCACTGGCCTCAAACATTTCTTTTGCATCTTCCATCATGTCTTTGCGCATCTTTATTTCATTTTCCTTTATTTCGACATTCATGCTCAGTACTGGCAGACCCCACTTATCTTTTGTATTTTTATCTAGTTTGATCGTATTGTCATGATATGGAAGCATCTCTCCAAAGGCGGTCATACCTATATTCCATTGACCAGGTTCACATAATGCATCTTTAAAACTTGCTCCCAGCATCTCAGCTACTTCCACCCCCCTGCCTCGGCCGGCACCACCCTGATACCCGAATCCTCTCAGATAATCCCTTTTATCACCATAAATATTTCTGTATCTCGGTATATATACACCTGAAGGTCTACGGCCATATTCATGATATTCTTCAAATCCATCTACACTGCCACCTGCTCCTAAACGGAAGTGATGATCCATCACATTGTGGCCAAGTTCACCACTGCTGCTTCCCAACCCTTCAGGCCAGATATCAGTCGCAGTATTCATAAGGACCCAAGTAGAATTGAATGAAGAAGCACAGACAAAAATGATCTTTGCATTGTATTCATAAGTTTTGTTGTCAATGGCATCTACCACCTCAACTCCGGTGGCTCTCTTTTTATCCTTGTCATACAACAATCTTGTCACGATCTTATTGACCTCAAGCGTCAGGTTGTTGGTAGCTCTGGCTGCTGGTAAGGTCGCTGATTGGGTGCTAAAATAAGCTCCATACGGGCATCCCAGCCAGCACATATTCCTGTACTGACAATTCACACGGTTTTGTTCCGGTTTTGGAAGAGTAATGTTGGCACTTCGTCCTATGAACATGTGGCGGTTGCCTTTGTAATGACTTTTTAATTTAGCAGCAACGTCTTTTTCAACAATATTCATCTCAATGGCCGGCAAAAATTCGCCGTCAGGAAGAACATCCAGTCCTTGTTTTGAACCCTGGATGCCTGCAAACTTTTCTACATAACTGTACCATGGGGCCAGGTCATCATAACGGATAGGCCAATCAACAGCAATACCTTCTTTAGCATTGGCTTCAAAATCCCACTTATTGAAACGGTAACTTTGTCTTCCCCAAAGTAATGACCTTCCCCCTAACTGATACCCTCTGTACCAGTCAAATCTTTTTTCTTCAACGTAAGGTGATTCCGTTTCATCCGCCCACATACCTTTGACCTTTTCACTCAATGGATAATCCCGCTTTAAAACAGGATGATCG
The DNA here is from genome assembly GCA_043753405.1 of Saprospiraceae bacterium. Lineage (GTDB taxonomy): Bacteria > Bacteroidota > Bacteroidia > Chitinophagales > Saprospiraceae > Parvibacillus. Next base: position 2,673 of record JAYUWT010000489.1, read on the forward strand.
GCAATCATTTGTTGTGTACGCTGCCCTCTGTGTGGATATTCCCACGGATCTTTAGATGCATTGACATAATCCTTGATGTGTTCGTGATTTCTACCACGCTCTATCATTAAAACTTTCAACCCTTTCTCTGTCAACTCTTTTGCCGCCCATCCTCCGGAAATACCCGAACCGATGACTATAGCGTCATATATATTGTTTGCCATAAATATTTTTATTTTTTAAATTTTTCAAATGTCACAAATTTCAATTCCCTTCTGTATAGCGGCCAATTTAGTTGAATTGTCACCACCTTTTGCTATAAACTCCTGGGCAACAAAACCATTAAAGCCGGTCTCCTGGATAGCTTTCATAATGGCAGGGTAATAAAGCTCCTGAGTTTCATCGATATCATTTCGACCCGGCACACCCGCGGTGTGGTAATGGCCAAAGTACTGATGATTGTCTTTAATGGTTCTGATCACATCCCCTTCATTGATCTGCATGTGATAGATATCATATAGTAGTTTGAAATTTGGTGAATCTATGCGTTTGCACAATTCAACACCCCATGCACTTTTGTCCGCCATATAATCCTTGTGGTCAACCTTACTGTTAAATAATTCCATCTGGATGATGACCTTATTTTTTTCTGCAAGACTCATGATCTCCTTGAGGCCTTTTACACAATTGTTCATCCCCGTTTCATCGTCCATGCCATTTCTATTACCGCTAAAACAAATCAGGTTTTTATATTTAGCATTACTAACCAATGGAATGGACCTTTTAAAATCATCTATTAACCATGCATGATGTGCCGGATTATTCCAGCCTTCAGTAAGACTTATTTTTCCATCAGTATAACACATGGAACATTCTATGTCATACTTTTGCAAGGTCACCCAATCCTGTGGTTTGATTAAGTCGATCGCTTTGACATTCATTGATCTGATCCACTGGCATATTTCTTCTAGTGAAATAAATGAAACACACCATTGACAAACCGAATGATTGATATTACCTTTTAATTTATTTTGTCTTTTTTCTTCAAAAGAAAATGCACTCAATGATGGTGCAGCAGCAAAAGCCAATGCTCCCGCAACCATTTTCTTCAATAACGATCTCCTGCTTTTATCTGACATATTTATACTGTTTGTGGTAATTTAGCTTTAGGATTTTTAAATAATAATAAAAATAGAAAAGTTACAGCTGCTGCGAAAACACAAGGATATAGCCATATAGTATGCCAGTCATGATTGATTATATTTCCACCTGCATCTGAGATCGCATGGTCGCCGGCAATTTTTCCTGCTGCCCAGAATCCAATGTACATGCCGATGCCATAAGTGGCAAGTGTTATGAGTCCCTGTGCTGAAGAACGGATCTTTGGACCCGCCTCCTGATCAGTATATATATTACCGGTCACAAAAAAGAAGTCATAACAAATACCATGCAATATAATTCCTGCATACAACATCCATAGGTTCGTATCGATGTTGCCATATGAGAAACAAACATATCTTAATACCCATGCCAGCATTCCGATTAGCAGCATTTGTTTGATCCCGAATTTCCGGAAAAATAAAGGCATTAAAAACAAAAAGATCACTTCACTCATCTGTCCGAAACTCATCTTCTGAGCTGAACCTTCCATCCCTGCTTCATTGAGAAATAGATTTGCCAGACCATAATAAAATGCAAGTGGAATACAGATCAATATAGATGCAATAAAGAAAATCAGATAATTTCTATTGTTCAGGATTTTAAGTGCATCCAGACCTAAAACTTCTTTTACACTTACATTTTGTCCAAACTTTGCTGGCGGAGTATTGGGAAGGAAAAAGCTGTAAATCCCCAAAACAAGGGAAGTAACAGCAGCCACCTGGAAAGTGATGTCCAGGCTTCCTGGATTAGCCTCCCATGCCATATAGCCGACTGTCTGTCCGGCTGCTATCCAGCCGATGGTGCCCCAAAGGCGAATGCCTGAAAATTCTTTCTCTGCATCTTTGATCTGGTGCAATGAAATCGAATTTGTCAATGCAAGTGTAGGCATATACAGGACCATATAGATAAGAAGCAGTGTATAAAATGAACTGAATTCAGAGTTTTGTGATATAAAATACAGCAATCCCGCACCTAAAATATGTAAAATAGCAAGGATCTTCTGCGCTGCGAAATATTTATCAGCGATCAAGCCGATGATGAAAGGAGCAATAATAGCTCCAAGGCATTGCGTTCCGTATGCCAGGCCGGACTGTGCGTCAGTAGCACCAATATCACCTTTTATAAGGTAGGTGCCAAGTGTTACAAACCAGATGCCCCAAATAAAAAAATTGAGGAACATCATTGTCGACAATTGAAAACGCGTAGTTGATAACATCAATAGATCTTTATAATAAGGTTATATGTCAGATAAATTTTGAATAAGGATTAAATGTAATAATTTTAATTTTCTTTACTATAGTTTTACAAAATATTATAAAAGAATATGGCGATACACAGGAAATTAAGATTGGCAATGATTGGTGGCGGACGAAATGCTTTTATAGGAAGCATTCATCGGCTAGCCTTCAATATGGATGGAATGGCTGATCTGGTAGCCGGAGCTTTGAGCAGCAACGCAGAAAATGCACGGCTTTCGGGACAAGATCTGTTTCTGGAAGAAGACCGTATTTATAAAGATTACGAGGAAATGTTGATCACAGAAGCCGGCAAACCTGAAGCTAAAAGAATTGACATCGTCTGCATCGTGACACCAAACCATATGCACTTCGAACCTGCTATGATGGCATTGGATCTGGGTTTCCATGTGGCCATAGACAAACCTATAACTTTTGACCTCAACCAGGCAAAATTGTTGCAGGATAAAGTAAAAAACAGTGGCAAATTATTATTGCTTACGCACACATATACAGGTTATCCGATGGTGAAACAGGGAAGGCAGATGATACTTTCCGGCATCTTTGGAAAGATCAGAAAAATATATGTCGAATACCCACAAGGTTGGTTAAGTTCGCCGCTTGAACAATCCGGCAATGCCCAGGCAGCATGGCGCACCGACCCTTCTAAAAGTGGAAAAGCAGGAGCAATGGGTGACATCGGTACTCATGCATTTAACCTCGCTGAATATGTGTCAGGTCTACACGTGTCCAAACTTTGTGCAGATATCAATACTGTTGTTGACGGCCGCCAACTGGATGATGATGGTGCAGTTTTATTAAAATTTGAAAATGGTGCAAGTGGCGTCCTGGTCGCGACACAGGTTGCCGCTGGTGAGGAAAATAATGTAAAAATCCGCGTTTACGGAGAGTTTGGCGGCATTGAGTGGCAACAGGCTGATGCAAATAGCCTCAAGGTCATGTGGCCCAACAAACCTGCCGAGATCTATCGGACGGGCTCACCTTATCTTTCAAACTTTGCAGCACACAATGTCCGCACTCCCGCAGGACATCCTGAAGGTTACCTCGAGGCCTTTGCCAATCACTACCGTAATTTTTTCCTGACCATTAGTGCAAAAATGAACGGTGAAAATGCAAAAGAAGAATGGCTTGATTATCCAGGCATTGTAGAAGGTGTGCGGGGAATGATGTTTATTGATAAGGTGGTAGAATCGGGGAAGTCGGAGGAAAAATGGGTGGCAATGGACAATGAACAATGACCTAATGTTTTGATTTAATCGTAAGAAATCTATAAGGAAAAAATAAAGTCGTAAATTCCCCTCTTGAGGGGTGGCCAAAGGCTGGGGTGTCTTATGATTAAGAAATAAATAAAATATGTATATAAAATCCTAGCTTAGGGGTGTGACCAAAGGTCGGGGTGGGCATTCAAACATAATCTAAATTATTCCATAATATTTTTTACTTTCACTCTTCAAGTCTATAAAGTAATTAAAGAGTAAAATGCGAACGATAAAGGGCCCCGGAATCTTTCTAGCACAATTCATGAGCGATATACCTCCGTTCAATGATCTGCGATCCATCTGCCAATGGGCGGAATCATTGGGCTTTAAAGCAGTTCAGATACCTACATGGGATAGCAGGTTAATGGATTTAGAAAAAGCAGCAAAGAGTAAAGATTATGCTGACGAAATAAAAGGTATTGTCGGAGAGTATGGAATGGAGATCTCTGAATTGGCGACCCACTTGCAAGGACAGCTGGTTGCTGTTCATCCCTCATATGATACATTATTCGATGGATTTGCACCCGATGAATTAAGAAATAAACCCAAGGAAAGACAGGCCTGGGCAGTTCAACAGTTAAAATATGCAGCAAAGGCTTCTCAGAATATGGGACTAAATGCTGTGCCGACCTTTAGTGGATCTTTGCTCTGGCACACCTTTCATCCCTGGCCACAACGTCCCGTGGGATTGGTCGAAGAAGGTTTCAAAGAATTGGGTAAAAGGTGGAAACCTATCCTGGACTATTATGAAGAATTCGGTGTGGATGTTTGTTATGAGATCCATCCCGGAGAGGACTTGTTTGATGGCATTACTTACGAGATGTTTCTGGAGGAAGTCACCAATCACGAAAGAGCATGTTTGCTTTATGATCCATCTCATTTTGTATTACAGCAATTGGATTATTTACAGTATATCGACATTTATCACGAACGCATTAAAGCTTTCCATGTCAAGGACGCGGAATTCAATCCAACCGGAAAACAAGGCACCTTTGGTGGATACCAAAGCTGGGCAAACAGGGCCGGAAGGTATCGTTCTCCGGGAGATGGCCAGGTTGATTTTAAAACGATCTTCAGCAAATTAACACAATATGATTATGCTGGTTGGGCTGTTATGGAATGGGAATGTTGTATAAAACATCCTGAAGTCGGTGCCCTCGAAGGCGCTGAATTCATCCGCAACCATATCATTCCCGTTACAGACAAAGCTTTTGACGACTTCGCCTCCACGGGCACCGATGTAAAAATGAATAGAAAACTCTTAGGCCTCGAATAACGAAACGGAGCTACGAAGCCTTGTTTTCCCCCGCTGGCGGGGGATAGGGGGTGGGAAATC
>JAYUWT010000490.1:0-2998 GCA_043753405.1 Saprospiraceae bacterium
TGCTCAATTTTTTGAAGATGCCAATGATATCCTCGGTTTTCGCATCACAGATATAATGTTTGGAGATGATGAAGAAGCTTTGAGAAGAACGGATGTGACTCAACCTGCTATTTATATACATTCCCTGGTAAAAGCCAAAATAATGGGATCCCATTTTATTCCGGACATGGCAGCAGGCCATTCATTGGGTGAATTTTCAGCATTAGCTTCTTGTGGTGCTATGAGTTTTGAAGATGGTTTAAAATTAGTTTCAATTAGGGCAAAAGCAATGCAAAAAGCCTGTGAGGCCAATCCCGGGACAATGGCGGCTGTCATAGGTCTTGATGATCGTATTGTTGAAGAAGTATGCGCTTCTATTGATGAGATCGTAGTCCCGGCAAATTATAATTGCCCCGGTCAGTTAGTGATATCGGGAACTATGAAAGGAATTGAACTCGCTTGTCTTGAATTAAATGAAAGAGGCGCTACTAAAACTGTTGTTTTACAAGTGGGTGGAGCATTTCATTCACCATTGATGGAAGATGCCAGAATAGAACTTGAGGCTGCAATATTAGGCACGGAGATCAAAATGCCTGTTTGCCCTGTTTACCAGAATGTCAATGGTCAACCTGGTAAGGACGTTGACTTAATTAAATACAAATTAATTGCACAATTGACAGCACCAGTACGATGGACTCAATCTATGCAACAAATGATTAGTGATGGCATGTTATCTGCCGTTGAAATCGGTGGAACCGGTTCTATTCTGAGGGGGTTACTAAGAAGAGTAGATCGAACAATTACCAGTGAAACTGCTTAAAGGATTAAATAGACAATAATGCCAAAAGATAAGAAAGAAAATATAAAATTAAAACAAGGAGACATACTACTTGCAGAGCCATTTATGATGGATTCTAATTTTATTCAAGCTACTATTTTAATTACAGATTATCATGAAACCGGCACTATTGGTTTTATATTGAATAAACCCATCAATATGAAAGTCAATGATCTGTTAGCTAGATTTCCGAAAATTGATTCTGACGTTTTTTTTGGAGGGCCTGTTGCTACTGACACTATTCACTATTTACACAACATGGGTGATTTGTTGGAAGGCAGTAAATTAGTAGCCAATGGAGTATATTGGGGTGGAGATTTCGAAAAATTGAAATTTTTAATTAAATCTGAATTAATTAAACCTCAACAAATACGATTTTATGTCGGGTATGCCGGGTGGACACCAGGCCAATTGGAAGAGGAATTAAAGACAGGATCATGGGTGATTTCTGCAGGAGATCCTAATTATGTCTTCAAAGCTCCGTCTCATGGATTATGGAAACAGGTGATGATGGACAAGGGTGAAGTTTACGCAATTCTTTCTGAGATGCCCGAAAACACAAATTTTAATTGATTCGGACAACCATTATTAAAATGATAATTTAGTATAATTAAAAAAAAAATATAATGATCATGAACTTAAATTTCGCCATTGTTATTCTGTAAGTCATATTTGTAATTTAATTAAAATAGAATTTAAATTTGCGAGAAACAGATATAGCAATTTTAAGCTGATATAATTAAATGAAAAGTAAAATATTTGATCTAACTTTGGACTTAAATCAAAGTTTAATTTTTTTACTGTAATTTTATTATTATTGCGACACCTTTTACAGATGAATAGTTTTTTACGTTACTTATTTTTTTTCTTTTGCTTTCTTCCTTTCTTTGCCCTTGCCAATGATCCTTGCTCAGCTATCCCTGTGCCAAATAATGGTGTATTGTTTAATGTGTACAATCTTTCTTCTCAAACCGGTAGTGGTGTTGAAGCTCCAACCTGTGGTGCATATAATGATCCTGATATATGGTTTTCATTTGTAGCTCCGATAGGCGGCAGCGTTACTATAGAGGTAAAAGGAGTTACAGCTGCAGATCCTGCGATGGCGGTTTATTCAGGTCCCTGTGCAGCTGCAGTTTTAGAAGGATGTTATGATGATCAGCAATGTGGCAATATTCCTAATCCTGGTGTTTCACTAACGGGTCTTACTGTAGGGTCTACCTATTTTATCCGGGTTTGGAACGAACTGCCCGGAGGAGGTACTTTTAAAATGCGCATATTAAACCTAAATCAATCCAATTTTACAAATCAATTTAATGCTTTTAATACCGGCCCAAATTGTGTTCAGTTAACGAGTGCAACCGGTAGCCAAAAAGGTTGTTCATGGTACAATGCTCCTCTGGATTTTGATGAATATTTTGAACTGGAATTCAACCTTTATTTTGGCAACAGTGATGCAGGTGCTGACGGGATCTGTCTTGTTTTTTCTACTTCTCAGGCTTGTGGCCTCATAGGGGGTGGAATAGGTGCAGCCGGAATTCCTAATTCTGTAATTATAGAATTCGACACCTGGGATAATGGCATGTCCGGTTATGATGATATACCTGAAGATCACACCTCAATCCACCTCAATGGCGATTTCAGTTCTTCTATTGCAGGGCCGGTAGGTTATCCTAATATTGAAGATGGTCAAAGTCATCCGGCTTTCATTAACTGGGATCCGTCCACGATGACTTTAACAGTATCTTTAGATGGTGTTGAAATTTTACAAATGATTGGATTTGATGCTGTCAATCTGGCTTTTGGAGGCAATAGTGAAGTTTTTTGGGGATGGACGGCTTCTACAGGAGGAGCATTTAATCAACAATCTTTTTGTTTTGAATCCAATATTGATAATACTGCTGCGATCAATGAGATCCTTGATATCTCAATCTGTGAGGGAGAAAGTTATACTTCTCCGAACGGAAATACCTATTCTACTGAAGGAATCTATGAAGAAAATTTCATTGCTGGTAATGGCTGCAATTCATTGCGAACAATAAATCTTACTGTCATTCCGGTTCCGATTAAGATACTAAACCCGGTGATCTGTGCAGATGATGTCTATGTGCTCAACGGAATGACTTACAATACTGCCGGTCAATATACAGTGACTTTACCCGGTATGCCTTGTGATACTATAGC
>JAYUWT010000491.1:0-2992 GCA_043753405.1 Saprospiraceae bacterium
GGTCTTAAATAATATCGCTAAAAAAAGTTATGATCTGATGATTTTCCAGGAATTTACACCAAACTGGAAAAACCTGATCGCTGAAAATTTGTCAGTCGCATATCCCAATAATATTTCATTGCCAAGGATTGATGTTTACGGATTGAACATTTTGTCGAAGTATCCGATCATTTTCACAGATACATTTCATTATGAAGAAATCCCGATCCTTCATGTGGATATCCTTAAAAATGGTTACAAATTCAGTATAATAACCGCTTATTTCCCGCCACCCATCGATAATGGTTCCAAAATTATCAGTGCGGAAGAGTTAAAGCTCATCACCCATCAAATAAAAAACATTGAAAATCCTCTCATCGTAGCCGGGGTTTTTAACATGGTATCTTGGTCTACAGAGATTCAGGGATTTAAGGAAAATAGCCAACTCAGTGACAGCAGAAGTGGCTATATTCCCAGCATGAATAAGAATTCCGGAGGGATCTTCGGAAAACCTGTCACACACATTTTTTATAGAAAAACACTTGAATGTACCAATTTTAATATCAGCCGAGCTGATAATGACGAATATGGGATTGAGGCATTTTTTCAAAGGCAGGAGCGGAAGTAAGATTAATTATAAATTATAAATTATAAATTATGAATGATGAATGATAAAAAAATTATGAATGATTAATGATTAATTGTGTAATAATGGACATGCTGATGACTTTGCTCAGCTAAACATTACTTGTGGGGGTCCGACCTTTGACTTTCCTATGACTCTCTCCAACTCTTTCCGACTCTTTTGCTCTTTCCGACTCCCTCAGACTCTTTTAGACTTTCCTTTGACTCACTCACACTTTCCTGTGACTTTCTATAAACATTTCCACTCAAAATCTATTTATAGTTTGAATTCTTTTTATTAATTTTTTGCATCTTTGCACTTCTTTTTTAAAATCCGGAACAATCCATAATTGATGATCATATTATATTTCTTTTTGGCACATTGGTTTTTATCATTGTTTACGCAGACATTCTTTTTGCACAGGTATTCTTCGCATAAGATGTTTAAGATGACGCCTTTTTGGGAAAAGTTCTTTTATTTATTTACGTTTCTTTCTCAAGGTGCTTCTTTTTTAAATCCGCGCGCTTATGCCATTATGCACCGTATGCACCATGCTTATAGTGATACAGAAAAAGATCCGCATTCACCTCACTTCTTTAAGGATGTTTTTTCTATGATGTGGATGACCAAAAATATTTACAATGAATTTGTCAATCGACTTAAAGAGCCAGAACCCGAGTTCAAAGGCAATTATCCTGTATGGCCCTTGATAGACCGTGTAGGTGATGACTGGAAAACAAGGATTGGTTTCGGACTGATTTATACAGCATTTTATGTCGGATTCGCTACAAATGCCTGGGTGTTTCTTTTATTGCCTATCCATTACCTCATGGGCCCTATTCACGGAGCATTGGTCAACTGGTGTGGGCATAAATACGGTTACAGCAATTTTGACAATGGAGATAAATCCAAAAATACAACACCGTGGGGATTTCTTATGTTGGGTGAATTGTTCCAAAACAACCATCACAAATATCCCAACAGCCCTAAATTTGCAAATAAATGGTACGAAATCGATCCGACCTATTACATGATGCGATTGATGCATGGGTTACGGATCATCAGGATCAGAAAGCAATAATTAAAATTGTTAAGATATATTAAAAAAGCCGGTGTTTTTGACACTGGCTTTTCTTTTGGTAGGAAGTTTCGGTGTGTTGCACCAATTTGTGAAAGCAAGTTAGATCCCTCTAATAATCGATCAAAACTTAAATCTCTGCCTGCTGCCTGCTCTCATCTTTCATCTCTCATCTTTCATTTTTTAGTTCGCTGCGCTTTGTTCTTTAGTCTTTAGTCTTTGGGTTTGCACCTTGGCGTTTTAGCGCTTTAGCAGGTTACTGTAACGAGATGATTTATTTTACACACAATTCTTATTTAGCAAATTACGTAAATTATTAATTTTTTTGCAACCGTTCGCTGTTCGCCTGTCATAATTCAATATTCATTAATTTTTCATCTTTCATCTTTCATCTATCATTATTAATGTTCTCAACATTCAAAATTCTGAAAGGTAGATGGCTGATGTTAGATGTTAGATGGAAGTTACAATTCGTGTCACATTTATTACTATTATTTAAAATGAAGTCAATAGATTATATAGTTCAGCACTTTAGCATACATTCTTCTCTGGCAAATCACGTAAATCATTCCATTCTTCGCCACCGTTCGCTGTTCGCCGTTCGCTGTTCGCCTGTCATAATTCAATTTTCTTTCATCTTACATCTTTCATTAAAAATGCTCTCAACATTCAAAATTCAACATTCAAAATTCAACATTTCCTAAACCTCGCCACTACCCATCCACCCTCATCACTATGACTGATGTATTTCAAATTATTGTCCTGACATCCTTTTTCTATCTCTACCAGGTCCTTTTCGTAAAAACCTGAAAATAGAATGTCCCCTTCCTTCTTTATGCACAACGCCAGTTCTGGCAAGCAATCAAGGATCACATTAGCAGTAATATTGGCTAACACAATGTCAAAAGTGTGGTCTTTAGGGATCTCTTCTTTCCCTCCTAATATCGGAGTTGCATTATTGATCCTATTTAACTCAAAATTCTCGACCATATTATCAAAAGAAGGACTTTCAATATCTATTGCAAGTATACTTTTAGCACCGCTCAAAGAAGCAAATATGGCCAGTAATCCTGTGCCACTCCCAAAATCCAAAACTTCCTTCGCTTTAAAATCAAGTTTTGACATTTGGACGATCATTCCATGAGTGGTATGATGATGACCGGTACCAAAAGCCATTTTGGGGGATAATGTGATCCGGTAACCATCAATGGCAATAACTTTGTGAAAAGGAGCTAAAATGGTACATATCCCCGGAATTAAAACAGGATCGAAATTTGATTCCCATACTTCATTCCAGTCCTTGTCAGGCA
>JAYUWT010000492.1:0-2991 GCA_043753405.1 Saprospiraceae bacterium
AGTTGGATCACTCCTGTGGACATCCTTGACCCATAAACCGAAATGATCTCATAATCCATAGGTGATGAAAATTCTCCACTCACTGTGATCCGGGTATTAGAAGGATTTGGAAATAACAGAGGTTGAAATTCAGTTTCATTTTTGAATTTATGAAACGAACTTGTTCCGGATTCACAGTTGATATTGGTTCTGAATTTAGAAGCTGACGCAGGGGCATCCAATAAAAGCGGACAATAACATTCTTCACCTAGGAGGTAATGTTTGAGCCAGGAAACAGCGATTTTGCCCACAGCACCATTGCCGCCCTCAGGGTCATTAGCTACTGCGTGATTGCCATTTTTTATTTCAAAAAGTAATTTGTCCGTTGTCTTTGGAGTGGAATCATAATGATGGGTAGCATGTTGGGCAGGTGGAGCAGTTGGATCTTTCTCACCGCTGAAGATCAACAAAGGGACAGGGTGGTCAAATGCAGCTTCTGTAAGTTGTTCATATTGCCAGGGTGTGAGTGCCACGACAGCTTTTAAAGTGGTATCTGAAACCGCAGCCAGTTGCGCTCCTCCACCACCCATAGACCATCCTCCTACGGCAAACCGTGTAGTATCGATGTAGCCAAAAAGAGGAGAATCTTCCCTTGTATTTTCTTGCTTTATGGTTGTTATTGCATCCAAAAGCGCTAAGGCCCTGATATCCGGAAGGTCCACCGCCAGGTTTGTACCAATAGTCATGGTGATGATGCCATGGGAAGCAAAGTATGGACCCCACAATTGCATGGAGGATTCCGGCGCCCAAAAGCCCGGTATAATTACAATGCTGGAGTAAGGTGGTACAGCATCGTCCGGATAATACAGTGTGGCACCCATATAGCCAGGACCGTCACGCAGGCCTTCTGCTTCCAGAATTTTTTCAACCTTATAGGGTCCGGGGTTTTTAATTGATGCCCATGTGATAGAGGTACAGTCCTGTGCTAATGAAGTAAACTCTAAAACAGTAAAGAGGAGTACAACACATATTTGGAAAAGTATTTTTAATTTCATTGTATCACCCTTTATTTAACATATTAATAAATTATTCATTGATGTCAATCGTCATGAATTGGACTTTAAATTAAATAGTGAATTGAAAAATTAGTTTTAAGTCCATTAAATTAATATGTTACCTGTCTCTGTCTTTGGTAAGTCTTTATAATTTCAATTTTCCATGCAGAACATAGGTTCTGGTTTACATGTTGGAAACACTATTGGCTCCAATATTATGTCTTGTTCATCATTCATTATTCATTGTTCATTGTTCATTATTCATTATTCATTATTCATTATTCATTATCCTGTGCATGACACTGAACCACAGAGGCGGCACCAACGCCAGTAACATCATACCTGCATAACCGGTAGGCATTTGAGGACTTTCGTCGTGATGGCGCAGTATTTGATATTTTCTGCTTGCAAGGTAATGATGGTCTGAATGGCGTGATAGTTCCAACAACATAAGTCTTCCCAATGGATGATTGGAATTCCAGGAGTGTTGAGGCTTAGTGCGCTCATAAGTTTCCCCTTTTTTAGTTCTCGACAGGCCATAGTGTTCGATATAGTTCACATTTTCGAGCATTAGAAATCCGATCGTTGCTGCTGCAATAAAAAACAATAAAGTCGACCAGCTAAACGCAAATCCTATAATTAATATCAGTGCAAGCTGAGTGAGCTGAAAACGCACCATTTCATTATTGAAACTCCAGATAGGTTGGCCATCCTTTTTTAACCTTTTGGCTTCGAGATTCCAAGCTGAAAAATAACTATCGATCACTGACCGAATATAAAACCGGTACAAAGACTCTCCGTATCTACTTGAAGCAGGATCTTCATCGGTGGCCACATTTTTGTGATGTCCACGATTGTGCTCAATATAAAAGTGCATGTATAAAGAAGTAAGTAACAACATCTTACTCATCATACGCTCGTATCCGGTGGTCCTGTGTCCCAATTCGTGCGCAGCATTGATGCCGAGCACTCCACATGACATACCCATAGCAAGGGTCATACCGACTTTTACGTAAAATGGTAAACCCTCATTACTTATTTGAAAAAGAAAATAACCTAGAATAAAATATTGCAAAGGCACCATAGAGTAAAGAAGAAAATCATAAAACAGATCTTTTTTGGCCATTTCTTCCTCTATTTCAGATAGATTTTGATCTGATCCGGTAGTGAAAAGTTCTATCAACGGGATGATCATAAAAATAATTACGATTGCAGTATAAGAGAAAATATTTTCTGAATAGATCGAAAAGATGACCGCAAGGGGAGTTACATAAACAGGGATATATTTTAAAAAATTGGGTTTCACTTAAAAATATTTAGCTTCCGTAAAATTAGTAATTTTATAACGATAAATGCTAATGGTTTTAGAAACAAATGCAATATGAATTCTTTTTACTAATTATAAAATCATGAAGTTGTAATTAATGAAGATACCCACTTTTTTTGCTTTATGAATCAATCTCATTTCCTAATTTATTATAACTTCTTCGCCTTTGACTCCAGGATCTTTTTCCACAAGATCATATTGTCTTTATTGATCTCGTAGAATTTATTTTCATTGTCCCATTCCTCGAGGGTTTCGTTGATGATGATATCCTCCTCGTCCCAGTACATGCCGTCAGAGTTGTAGGCATTCCAGGCAAAGTCCTTGATGTGTTCTACCTGGATCTCTTGGTTGATAAATTTGTCACAGATCTGGATCAGGATCTCTCTGGTTATTTTCATTGGGTAATTTAAGGAAATTAAATGGGGTATTTATTTAAAAATAAATGTATTTGGAAATAAGCCTCCCCCTACCGCAGAAGCATTTGCTCGTACCTCTCAAATGTTCTGACTCTACTTTGTCCTTCATTCTTCAGGACTTCGTTTCGTTTCACTTCCTTGAAAAGGTCAATTCACTGACCTTTTCTGCGTCGTTCACCCCTTCGGAGAGGGGGAAATCTAACCCTCCGGAGAT
>JAYUWT010000493.1:0-2989 GCA_043753405.1 Saprospiraceae bacterium
TTGTATACATTTTATCAAAGTTAATCATGATATAACCATCAACATTGATGAGATACCTCTGGATAATGCGGCCACATACGAACTATTTCAAAAAGGGGATACTTTTGGTACTTTCCAGTTTGAAAGTATAGGCATGCGCAAATACCTCAAGGAATTAAAGCCCGACAGGATTGAGGACCTGATCTCGATGAATGCTTTATTCAGGCCCGGACCTATGGAATATATCCCATCGTATATACGGCGCAAACATGGCCATGAAGAAGTATCATATGATATTCCTGAGATGAAAGAGATCCTTGAAGAGACCTTTGGAATTACCGTTTATCAGGAGCAAGTGATGTTGCTTGCTCAGCAATTGGCTGGGTTTACCAAAGGGGATGCCGATGTCCTGCGGAAAGCCATGGGTAAAAAAGATAAAAAGGTCCTGGATACCCTGAAAGATAAATTTATGGACGGCATCAGGATTAATGGATTTGATGAGAAAAAAGCAAGTAAAGTTTGGAGTGATTGGGAAGCCTTTGCTGCCTACGCGTTTAATAAATCCCACTCCACGTGTTATGCTTATGTGGCTTATCAGACAGCTTACCTCAAGGCTAATTATCTTCCAGAATTTATGGCGGCCAACTTAAAACACCAGGGTAATATTGAAAAGATCACTATGTATATGGAGCAGTGCAAATCTGCTAACCTTAATGTGTTGGGGCCTGATGTAAATGAAAGTCAGATAGATTTTTCTGTGAATACTAAGGGAGACATACGGTTTGGTCTTTGTTCAATTAAAGGAATAGGGGACGGTCCTTCCAATGATATTCTGGATGCCAGGAAAGGAAAGCCATTTGAAAATTTATATGATTTTGTAGTAAGGGTCAATACGAGGTCCATCAATAAAAAAACTATGGAAGCACTGGTCTATAGTGGGGGGTTGGATAGCTTTGGAATGGCAAGGGAAGCATATTTTTCTGCAAATGAAAAAGGATCAACTTATATAGAACAACTAATTAAATATGCTTCTACAGTCCGGGATATGAGCGAAGGTTCTACGATGAGTTTGTTTGGAGATGACATGGATCAGGTGGTTGCTCCACCCATACCTTTTCATTATCAGACATGGTCGGTCAACTATACTTTGGAGAAAGAAAAAGAAATGATCGGGCTTTATGCAAGTGGCCATCCATTGGATCCCTTTAAACTGGAATTGGATCGATTATGCAATTGCACACTTGCAGAGGTAAATAGTATAGATAAACAGGATTTTATTGTCAAATGCGGAGGCTTGGTTACCGAAGCTCATCATAGTTTTACCAAAAGAGGGGACCCCTATTGTAAACTTGAACTAACGGATTATACGGGAAAACATACATTCTACATTATGAAAGACCTGTATCATAAGTCAAAATCGCTTTTGGTAGATGGGAATAAACTATTTATGGAAGGTATCGTTAAGCTTAAATGGCAAGGTGGGGAGCTTGAGATGTCCCCACATTCAATAAGATTGATGGAAAATCTTTCTGAAGCATATTTCAAATCCATTACACTCAAAATTCCTGTGGATCTGATAACCAATGAATTTATAGAAAAATTGGACCTCTTTACCCATGTACATAACGGAAATCAAAAAATGAATTTATTATTGTGGGATCAGGAGAGTAAAGTAGCATTGTCTTCCACTGTTTTTCCTAAAATTCTGATCAATCAATTGCTTATAGAATTGGCAATGGCTAATGATGTGGAATTTGACGTAGAAATGAACTGAGTTTTTAGATAATGGGTTTACTATAGATAGAGTTAAAGTTGTGATAATAAATAACTGAATGAGTATCTTTGCGAAATAATTTAAAGGATAATGTTTAAAATAAACGGGAAATATTTCTTAGTCATATTAGGGCTTTTAATTCTAATATTTTTTGTACTCCCACCAGAAAGTTATGCTCAATGTCCGATGTGCAGGATAGCTGCAGAGTCCAATCTTAAAGATGGAGGTACAGCAGGGCGGGGCTTGAATGGCGGAATCCTTTATATGCTGGCTGCACCGTACTTGTTAGTGGGAACGATCGGCTTTTTATGGTGGAAAAATCATAAGAAAATGGGTAAATAAAAAAAAGACCCGAAGAATATTCTGAGGGTCTTTTAATTTTTAATATTTTCCGGTATTATTTCAAACGGAAATTAATACCAATTTTCAAGTAAGCTATGCCGGCTCCTACTTCTGCAAAAGCAGCCAAGTTTTCTTTAAAGAACCAACGACCTCCAACCTGGCCACCGAAGAATACTGAATTACCAACGCCGTCGCTAAATCCACCGCCTGTATAACCATCATAATTTACATTCACGATATAGTAACCCAGATTTAATCCTGCATAAAGGTCTAATGATTCTGGTAATGCACTTAAATGCTTGCCCCAGTGGTAATTTGCTCTGGCTCCGATCAGGATATAGGTATAACGCCAGTTATAAGTTGTGTAGCCAAATTTTGAAGAAGCATATCCTACGGTGCCACCAACACTTATTTTATCTGCAATTCCAAAATCGAGTTGAGCAAAAATTGGGGGAATTAATGAATTACCATAAGTATAGGCTGAGCCCAACCCGATTCCCAAACCCAAATCAATGTTTTTTCCATCGAAGTTTTGAGCATTAGCGGCAGCAGAAAAGATACTCACGAAAATAAATAAGTTTAAAATTTTTTTCATCTGTTTTGATTTTTAAAGTTTTAAAAGTTAGATAATAATTCTCCAAATATAATGATCAAATTTAATAAATCATTGCGACAAATTTCGTGCGGAGCTTATCTCATTTTATTTATCAAACAAATGTATAATAATTTCATATATCTTACAATGATAAATTTCTTATATAAAATAAATTAAAATAATAAAATTTCAAGTATTACTCCTTTCTGCAACTTTTTTTAATTAAGTTATTCGTAATTATCCAGAAAAACCTAATATAATTTAAGTCATATTTTATACATCATTATTCTTGCATTGAA
>JAYUWT010000494.1:0-2988 GCA_043753405.1 Saprospiraceae bacterium
ATTAATTAAATTAATCTTTCGAGGCGGCTTATAGCTTAAAGCCTACCGATTATTGCCAATTTAAGCTAAGATAGAAGTCTACATAATAAAATAGAATAACAATCTAAGTCTGAAACGTCATTTATAATTCATAATTCACCATTTATAATTAATTCTCCTCTTCCTCCTGGATACTGGCTATCAACTGAGAAACTTCTTCAGCGACATCAGGATCTCCGACCACATAGACACGGAATTTTTTCATCTCCCATTCCTCATCATCAAAGTCGCCATCGCGCCAACCCTGACATACCTGTTCAAGTAGCAGCAGCAGATCCGCTTTGTCTTCGGTACTTTCGTCTGACAAAAAACTATTGAATGAGGTGATTACCAGCTCTATTGCTTCATGTTTGATCCACTGAAGGTCAAGTAACATATCATAAAGGGCATCTAAATTTTCTCCAAAATATCCTGGAAAACTTAATTTTTCAACCAGGAGGTTATAAAAAGTGGGAATGTCTTTAATCTCATTTCCGTCTATTTCGACAATAATTTTATTGCTCCCTCTTTTGAATTCGGTATCCGGAGAGGTTATTCGGATAAATTTCATTTTGGTTTTAGTAAATTTCTTTGATTAAAATAAAAGTTGTGTAATGATCTTTGGTGTAGTAAGCTTTATTTTCAGAGGTTACCAATCGCTCCGGTCCGCGACTTTCTCCCGTTATTTTTTCCTTAACGTCCCATTCCCGGTAATTGATCATTCTGTTTTGTTCATCCCGTCCGGGTAGTTTTTTCTCCCTGTTGTAAAATATCCGGCCTCCAATATAATTGTCAGGTGCCTTATTATTTGTACGAATATAAGTTAAAATTTCAATTACATAGGCGGGAACATTCGCATTTTTTTCGAAAACTTTATCCCGTTCTGTTTCATGACCAATAATACCATTGGGAATATGGTCAGTTTTGTCATGATAACGGGGTTTTTCTATTGCCGATTCCTGATTTGGTCTGCAAGCATTCATGCTCATTGAGACGAGAATAAGGAATAATATCAGGGAAAATAAGTTAACAAATTTCATCAGGGGTTAAAAATAAAATAAATCAACCATTCATGTATATAAACATCATAATTAATGGGTCAATTTGTTAAAGTAAAGATAAATATTATCTTTGCACCCGTTTAAGAATAACCTGTACACTGCAAGGTTTTAAATTTTATAGCAAAAAAATAACTTTCAATTAATATATTAAAAAGTAATATGGATTCATTAATGATTTATTTACCTATTTTATTTGCTCTCATCGGATTGGGATACATGGCTATTAAAAGGTCATGGGTATTGAAACAAGACGCAGGTGACGGTAAAATGAAAGAAATTTCAGACTATATTTACGAAGGAGCTCTTGCATTTTTAAAAGCGGAATATAGGCTCCTTACTTTCTTTGTAATTGCCGCGAGTATAGTTCTGGCAGGTATATCATTTGTCGTTCCTACTACACATATATTAATCGTGGTAGCTTATTTGTGGTGCATTTTTCTCTGCACTTGCTGGAAATATGGGCATGAAAATTGCCACCAAAACTAATGTCCGCACCACTCAGGCTGCGAGAACTAGTTTGCCACAGGCTTTGAAAGTTTCTTTTGGTGGTGGAACAGTGATGGGTCTTGGAGTTGCAGGACTTGCTGTACTTGGGTTGACAAGTTTTTTCATCATATTGTATCACTTCTTCATGGGCGGTCAATGGACAGGTAATGATCAAATGACCATCGTACTTGAAACACTTGCAGGGTTTTCTCTTGGAGCAGAATCTATAGCACTTTTTGCACGTGTAGGTGGCGGAATTTACACAAAGGCAGCAGATGTCGGGGCAGATTTAGTTGGAAAGGTAGAAGCAGGAATTCCTGAAGATGACCCTCGTAATCCGGCAACCATCGCCGATAATGTAGGTGATAACGTTGGAGATGTAGCAGGCATGGGAGCTGATCTTTTCGGATCATATGTTGCTACAGTTCTTGCAGCAATGGTGTTAGGAAACTATGTCATTAAAGACATGGGTGGAGTAATACAGGATGCATTTGGTGGCATTGGCCCTATCTTACTTCCTATGTCAATTGCCGGCTTCGGAATTTTATTCTCCATAATTGGTACTATGCTGGTAAAAATTAACAATAATGATGCTAAAGAAAAACAAGTGCAGGGTGCATTAAACGTTGGTAACTGGGTTTCTATAGTTCTTACTTTGATCGCATGTTTCTTTTTAGTGAAATATATGCTTCCTGAAACCATGACAATGAAATTCTTTGGTGAAGGCACCAAAGAGATTTCTTCATTAAATGTATTTTATGCTACCCTGATCGGTTTAGTTGTGGGAGGCGTAATATCTTCAGTAACTGAATATTATACCGGATTAGGAACGAAACCTGTTTTAGCTATTGTTCAAAAATCTGCTACCGGTGCTGGAACCAACGTGATTGCAGGACTAGCTACCGGAATGGTTTCTACATTTCCAACAGTGTTGCTTTTTGCTGGAGCTATATGGGGTTCATATTCATTGGCAGGATTTTATGGAGTGGCGCTTGCAGCTTCAGCGATGATGGCGACTACTGCTATGCAGTTAGCTATTGATGCTTTCGGACCAATATCAGACAACGCAGGTGGAATAGCAGAAATGAGCGAACTTCCAAAAGAAGTAAGAACTAGAACGGATATTCTCGATTCGGTAGGGAATACTACTGCAGCAACAGGTAAAGGATTTGCAATTGCTTCAGCAGCTTTGACATCTCTAGCACTTTTTGCAGCTTATGTTACTTTCACCGGAATAGACGGGATCAATATATTTAAGGCCCCTGTTCTCGCCATGTTATTTATAGGAAGTATGATCCCTGTAGTTTTCTCTGCATTAGCTATGAATTCTGTAGGTAAAGCTGCCATGGATATGGTATATGAAGTTAGAAGGCAATTCAAGGAAATACCCGGCATTATGGAAGGTACAGGCAAACCAGAATAT
>JAYUWT010000495.1:0-2980 GCA_043753405.1 Saprospiraceae bacterium
CATTTAAATAACAAAGCGGACAAAGCATGGCAGATCATCTACACAAGTAAGATAGATCCTAAGACAAGTCCCCTGGCTTGTTTTGCATTGAGTAATGTGGCAATAAGAACAGGGCGGAATGAACTTGCGATAAACTATCTGACTTCACGACCAAAGGGCAGCAAATATTATCCGTTTCATTATCTTGATTTTATGCTAGGTGTTGCTAAACTTCACAGATTGGATGAAGATGCTTCTACTTATTTGAAAATATATACAGACAATTTCAAGGGTCGAAATTATATCAAGGAAGCATATCAAAAACTTGCCTGGAGCTATCTGGTCAGGGGTAATTCTGCAGGATATACACTTAGTATGGCCAATGTATTGAAATATGGTAAAGATCAATTAGACGAAGATAAAACTGCCCAAAAGGAAGCCAAGGAAGGAAATGCACCCCATGCTTTATTATTAAAAGCCCGCCTACTCTTCGACGGCGGATATCTGGTAAGATCTTATAAGTTGTTGAATGCTACAAATGAAGCATATTTTGTAAAATCCCGGGATAAATTAGAATACAATTACCGGAAAGGCAGGGTAGCACATTCATTGAAAAATTATATTGAGGCTTTTAAATACTATTCCCAAACCATTGAGAAAGGCAAAAGCAATACTTCCTATTTCGCTTGTAACGCAGCATTAAACATGGGACTGATCTATGAGGGTCAAAACAAAGTTGACAAAGCAAAACAGTATTATAATCTATGCCTTAGTATGCAACCATCAGAATACAAATCGGGCCTCCATCAAAAGGCAAAAGCGGGATTGAACAGGATGAGATGATAATTGTTAGTTGTTAATTATTAATTATAATTTGAATTCAATCCACCTTGATGACTTGTGTCCTTTCTGACACCCCATTTTCATTGATGGATTCTATACAGAAATAATAAGTTTTCTGTCTGTCCATGGCTTTGTAGTAATATTCATTGGCATCGTGGACCATGATGCAGTTGTATAATTTGTCAGGGGAAAGCCCTGTGTAAATATTGTAAGCGAAGGCATTGGTGACTGGTGTCCATTTTAACCAAGCACTACGTTTATCCTTTTCAGTGCGGAGCACGATCAACTGATCAACTTTATCCGGTTTGCTTCCATTCCCATGACCAAATATCCTAAGCCCGCTGATTGCGAACTTTCCGGTTGGCATATGAATGTTTTCCAGTTTGATATAACGGGCCTGCACTGCCTTATCCAGTTGGACATAATCGTGTGGGACATCCGTTTTATTATGGCTTTTATCTATGATAATATTCCATTTCTTTCCATCCATTGATGCATATAATTTATATTGATGGAATACACCGGATGATTTTCCCAGAAATGCTTTTCCCACATCCTGATCAGCATAATTGATCTGGATAGCCCTCACTTCTGATACATTTCCCAGATCTGATGAGATCCATTCACCTGCTTCAGCAGATACTGCACTCCAATAAGTTCTTATGCTTTCATCTACAGAGTTATTTGCAACATATCCCCCAAGTGTTGAAGAGACCATGACGGGTTTTTTATAATTGAGAAGCATCCATCCCGTGAAACCACCGTCCCCATTTGGCGAATAATTATCTTTTCTTGGTCCATCGGCCATATAATGCGGATAATCTCCAAAAGTTGTATTGGTGTACATCATACCCTCCTTGTCAAAACCAGTTGGCCACAGACCAATTCTTCTTTCAAAATTGTTCTTAACTGATATAGCTATTGTCGATGTATGCCAATAATTGCCGTATTTATCCTTCACTGTGCTTCCATGACCTGAGCCTCTAGCAAAACCTCCAGGTTTATAGCTGAACGGATCAGACTGCGGAAAGAACGGACCTAACGGCCCATCACCAACTACAACTCCATCGGCATAACCACTGAATTCTGTCCCGGGAGCGCCGTATTGGAGATAGTATTTTCCGTTATGTTTTGTCATGTGTGCCCCCTCTATAAATGCATCCAGGAAAGTATCATCCATATTTTCACCAAAACGGTGCCAACCATATCGCCATCCTTCAAGCAGAACCATCTCTTTTCTCGTACCTTGAGGTAAAAGTGTTTTTCGGTCCAATTCCACTCCATATAAGGGATATCTGTTGCTACTGCCATTGTACATATACAAACGTCCATCATCATCGGCAAAGAAATCAGGATCCCAACCACCAATAATGAATGAATCAATGGCCACTTTCCAGTTATTCCTTTTTGGATCCGTACTCATCCAGATAGAAAATTTATCTGTATATGTTGATCCGAAAACTATCATAGTGTCTCCCATTACACCTACTGCAGGTGCACACAATTCATCTTTGACATCATTCCATGTTCGTAGAAATTTACGAGGGACAAAGTTCCACTTCATCATGTCGCTGCTCCACCAGTAACCCCATTGGTTGGTACTAAAGAGATAATATTCATTTTTATAGTTGACCATGACAGGATCAGCAGTTGAACGGTGGCGTCCCCAGGTGCTAAAATTATCGAAGGGTGTGTAACCGTAGTCGAGGTTCATAGGGTTGCAGTATGTATTTTGCTGAGCCTGGCTTCTTAAGGAGAGGACAAACCACAGGCAAAGAATAAAGGGATATTTCACGAGGAGGTTATTTTAGTGAGTAAAGGATAAAATTAATAAAGTAAAAGCATTAATAGGGGGAAATGGGGGAGTGGGTAAAAAAATATGAAGTAGGCGCTTTTTCAATAATAATTAATTACTATATTTACATACCCAAATTATTAAATCATGGAAACAAAATTCAAAAGCCTGTCTGTCTTTTCATTTCAGTCAAAATTTCCAAACGAACAAAGTTGTTATAGATATCTCTCCGAATTGAAATGGGGAAAAGGCTATAGCTGTCCAAATTGTGGAAACAATAAATTCTGCAAAGGAATCAAAGAGTACGACAGGCAATGCACTCGATGCAGTCATCTGGAGAGCCCTACAGCCGGTACACTTTTT
>JAYUWT010000496.1:0-7578 GCA_043753405.1 Saprospiraceae bacterium
ATTCAAATTTTTTAAGAAAAAAGTATTCATGGATAATATGATCGGACAGCAAATGTCGTTGAAAGAAAAAATGCGTACTAAAAGGCCTTTTATAATTGCAGGTCCTTGTAGCGCTGAAACTGAAGAACAATACATTTCTACAGCCTTGCAATTAAATGCATTGGGTATGATAGATGTATTACGCGCGGGCATATGGAAGCCACGTACCCGACCCGGATCATTTGAAGGAGTTGGAGTAGCAGGTCTGCCGTGGTTGCAAAAAGCCAAAGAACTAACAGGCTTGCCTGTGGCTATCGAAGTTGCCACAGCCCGGCAAGTTGAAGAAGCTTTAGCTCATGATATAGATGTCCTGTGGATTGGTGCAAGAAGTACGGTCAATCCATTCAGTGTCCAGGAAATAGCTGATGCTCTTAAAGGTGTTGATATTCCAGTGTTTATTAAGAATCCGATAAATCCCGACCTTGAACTTTGGATCGGAGCTTTGGAAAGGATCCAAAAAGCTGGAATAGTTGATGTAGGACTCATTCACCGAGGATTTTCGTCTTATGGCAATACAGAATACAGAAATGTACCGCTTTGGCACCTCGCTATAGAAATGAAAAGAAGGAACCCTGAAATTTTATTTCTCAATGATCCATCACATATATGCGGAAACCGCCATATGTTGCAGGATGTTATTCAGGGTGCCATAGATCTTGCTTTTGATGGGATCATTATTGAAAGCCATATCGATCCGGATAATGCATGGAGTGATGCCCGGCAACAAGTTACTCCGGAAGTTCTTGGAGAAATGTTAGAAAAGATTAACTGGAACAAAGAAATAATTCCCTCCGAAGGTTTACATAAAGATCTGGATGATCTAAGGGAACAAATAGATCAAATGGATGATGAGCTCATGTTGTTGCTCAGTAAAAGGATGAAGATCTCTGATAAAATAGGTCAATATAAAAAAGATAAAAATATTACGATCCTCCAAATGAAAAGATGGAATGATATTATGAACAGATTGACAAAAAAAGGTGAAATGCTTGATCTTAGCGATGATTTTATAATCAGATATTTTAATGCCATTCATATGGAAAGTATCAGAAGGCAGGATTCAGTCATCAACAAACATTGATAGTGTTGAATGATCTGGTAACCATTTATCCCGGTAATTTAAAAGGTAGCATCCATGCTCCTGCTTCTAAAAGCAGCATGCAACGTGCATGTGCAGCTGCATTGCTTTGTGGTACAGCTTCAGAGATTATTAATCCGGGAAAATCAAACGATGATAAAGCTGCTTTATCAATCATAGAGCAATTAGGAGCAACTGTTCAATATACAGATCATAATAAGATAATTATCCAGTCAACCGATACGTTTCACCGGACAGAAGACCTTGCTATTAATTGTGGTGAAAGTGGGCTGTCAGTCAGGATGTTTACACCCATCACATCCTTGTTTGACCATAAAATCAAAATATACGGGAATGGTAGCTTGATGTCCAGGCCAATGTTTGGGTTTGCAGAAATGTTTGATCAATTAAAGATTTCCTATCATTCTTCAGATCACAAATTGCCGGTAGAAGTTAAGGGACCTCTGATTCCTAAAGATATTGAAATCGATGGTTCTATGAGCTCGCAATACCTGACCGGATTATTGATGGCATACTCAGCAACTAATGCTGATGATGTCACCATCATGGTCCACAATCTCAAAAGCAAACCTTATATCGACCTGACACTTGAAGTTCTAAAAGCTTTTAATATGAGTGTACCGGTCCACAAAGATTACAAATCATTTTATTTTAAAAATAACGCAAGTACAAAAAAGCCGGAGCTCAACCGCTACACGGTTGAAGGTGATTGGAGTGGAGCTTCATTTCTGCTCGTAGCAGGAGCAATAGCCGGCGATCTGACTATCCATGGATTGGATCTTAATTCCACCCAGGCAGATAAAGCTGTGATAACAGCATTGAAAGATGCAGGTGTAAAAATGGAATTGAATGACGAAAGTATTAAGATATGTAAAAGCAAGCTTACTTCATTTCAATTTAATGCTACTGAATGCCCGGATCTTTTTCCTCCTCTTGTTGCTTTGGCATCTTACTGTCAGGGCCAATCGGTCATCACCGGTATTCACAGGCTGACACATAAAGAAAGTAATCGGGCGCACACACTCCAGCAGGAATTTAAAAAATTAGGAATAGAAATTACTTTTCTGGATGATGCAATGATTATCCCGGGTGGCCAGGGACCAAAGGGTGGGGTAGTGCATTCATGCCACGATCATAGGATCGCCATGGCGTGCGCTGTGGCTGCATTAGGTGCAGCTGGTACTGTAATGATCGAAGAGCCATTCGCGATAAATAAATCTTATCCTTCATTTTATAAGGATCTGATTAGTTTGGGAGGTTCAATCCTTATCCCAGGCCAATAATTCAAGCCTGAGTTTATTGAGTACATATGTGGTGATAAATTGGATATTGCGTGTCCTGTCGCGATTAAAGAATATTTTGAATGCAACGGTTGGATAACCAATTCTGGCGAGGCCCATCCAAAATGTGCCAACAGGTTTTTCTTCACTTCCTCCATCCGGACCTGCAATGCCGGATATACTGGCAGCGACATCCACCCGCAACAATGATAGCGTGCCATCTGCCATATCTTTGACCACTTCTTCACTAACCGCTCCATATTTAGCCAGATAATCCTGATTGACTCCCAGAATGTTATGCTTTACTTCATTTGCATAAGAAATAACACTGCCATTGAAAAATCCTGAAGCATTAGGTAATGATACGATCTGATTACTGATATGTCCTCCGGTGCAACTTTCCGCAAGTCCTAAAGTCAAACCTCTTTCCAACATCATACTCCGAAGCACATCCACCAGATGCGTCTTACCCTCTCCGTAATAACAGTCACCTATCTTATTAATGATGGCATCCGCATAATAATTTACATCCTTAGATAATGCATCCTTATCCGGCCCTTTGCCACTGATCCTTAGTCTGACCTTTCCAATATCTGGGAGATATGCAAGGCTGATATGCCCAGGAAGGTTGATTTCGATATCAGCAATTAATTCAGAAATATCAGTTTCACCCATACCACATGTTAAAAGTGTTCTTTGCACAAGCTGGTCACCTGTCAATAAAGGTTCTATCAACGGTAAAAACCTGTCGGTAAAAAGGTGTTTCATTTCGTAAGGAACCCCCGGTAAAGAAATAATATGTTTCCCATTTTTTTCATAGTATAGGCCCGGAGCAGTTCCGAGGTCATTTGTAAGTTTTACCATTTCCAACGGCAAATAACATTGTTTACGAATGCCTTCACTGGGTAACCGTCCCCTGCTTTTAAAATAATTTTCAATTCTTAGCCATGAAGCTTCATGAAATTCAGTAGTAAAGCCAAAATATTCAGTTAGTGCATCTATTGTCAGGTCATCATTGGTCGGCCCTAATCCACCGGTAGTAATAATGATATCTGCCCTTGAAAAAGACATACCCACCATCTCAGAAAAAACTGATTTTGAATCAGAAATTGTAACCTTGTGGACCACTTCAATATTATGCTGTGTGCATTGATCTGCCAGCCATGAACTATTGGTATCCACCACCTGGCCTATTAATAATTCATCACCTATCGTAATTATGATCGCTTTCATCAACAGTGTTTGTAATGTGTTGGAACAATTATTTTTAATGCTTCAGGTAAAATTTTTATTTCAATTTCATCATAATGGAAAATGTGGGGTTCTCCGTCTAGTTGGATCTTTATATTAGAATTATTGGATTTTATTTTCAATTTTTTTGTACTTATTAATTGAATGTCTCTGAGTACATGGTGCTTTTTTAATAAAACAAATAAACAAAAAACTGCAAATTTCCAGTTGGTATTGACCGGTAAAATAACGATGTCCAATAAGCCATCATGGATGGAAGCAAGAGGGGTCAATGACATATTATATCCCATGATACTTGAATTCGAAATAAATAGATGTTTCGACATAAAGGTAGTATCACCGATCGTTATGTACAAATCATCATTTTTGTGTAGTTTTCCAATGGCTTTTATTCCGGCTTTAAGATAACCCCATAATTTTCTCTCAGGTAACCGGTCATACTGATCAATCACATCTGCTACAAATCCGGTCCCTGAATTACTAAAGAAATAACTTGATCCCACCATTCCAACATCCATATAGATCGTGTGAGCATCTTTTATAGTTTGAAGGCTCTCCAGTATTCTTTTTTTTATACCAAGGTGAGAAGACAGTCCATTGCCTGACCCACGTGGCAATATACCTAAAGCAATTTCAGTATGTACAAGATGCCTTGCTATCTCATTGATAGTGCCATCACCTCCACATGCCACTATTATATCTGCTTTATTTTCAATTGCATTCCAGACCAGATCCTGGGTCTTCCCATCTTTAGAAGTAAAAAAAATGAAGCTCTCATACTGATTATTGGGGAATATAGATTCGATCAATGTTTTATTTAATTCACTTGACTGTCTTCCATTTCCTGATATAGGATTGACAATAATAAATTTTTTTCACGTTGGCGGTATATTATAAGAATTAATCCGGATAACCATTTTAAAAGCTTTAAAAACATTTTTGTTTTGAAAATGAAATTATTTATTTTTACCAAGCAACGTTTATTGATCAGTAAACGTATTTATAATACTAATGGTAGTTTATAGCTGCAAAGCTCATTCTTCCAATATGTAAGTCTTTAGGTTAATAGATAATTCAATAATAGGCAAGCAAACGAGCTTGTCTATTATTATTTAGCGTTGAACCATTTTTTCAAATCACTGAAAGTTGCCTTTTTGCCATACATCAATATACCCACTCTGTAGATCCGGGCAGATAACCAGGCAAAAAACAAGGAGGCTAATAATAAAATAAACAAACTTACTCCTACCTGCCAGCCCGGCGGGTCAAATGCAAGCCTGACCGGCATCACTATTGGAGAGAAAAACGGGACCAGGCTACTCCAAATGGCCAGGGAGCTATTTGGTGATCTAAGTGCCGAGATCGAAATATAAAATCCAAATAATAAAGGCATTATCACTAAAAATGTCAAACTTTGACCCTCGCCCTGATCATCACCCATGGTTGAACCAATAGCTGCAAACAAAGAAGAATACATCAGATACCCAAACAGGAAAAATAAGAATAATAAGGGAATTAATGTCCACCAGTTAATGGCACTTAATTGCATAAATACACCCTCGAATACATCGCTCCCGGCACCGGCACCAATTGTAGCACCTGCAGAACCTGCTCCAACCGGAGGAATGTCGGCGCCTGCCATAAATATAGAAGATATCAGCCAAATAAAAAGTGGAGTAGTGACACACCATATAATGATCTGAAACAATCCAACCAATCCTACACCCAATATTTTGCCGAACATCAGTTCGTGAGGTTTAACAGTGCTTATCATAACTTCCACGATCCGGCTTGTTTTTTCTTCCATCACGCTTCGCATGATCATCGTGCCGTTGATGGTCAGTAACAGGTAAAGAAAAAATCCGAATATACCTCCCAATGCTGCAGCTACCTCGCTTCCTGTATCTTTCTTACCTGTTATGTTTTCTTCCGAAATACTAACATCTTGTTCCAGTTTGGATAGTGATTCCTTGTCCAGGCCCAGATGTTCCAGTTTTTTATTTTTAATATTGGACCTTACAAAGTTTTGCAACGACTGTTTCGTTTCCAGATCTACCTTGTCTTTTGTATAATATTTAGCACTATAAGCATCAGGTTGATCCAGGTCCGAAGTGGGAAGGCTTAAGATGCCTACTTCTGAACCGGTTATATCTTGTTTGAGGTCTTCAATATTTTTATTGTTTCTGACAAAGGTGATATTTTCCCATTTATTCACAGATCCGGGAATTAAGTTATGCGGATCATTTAAAATCACCTGTAAGGATTTGTCATTTTTGTAAGACATGATATACCCGATACTTCCTGAAAAAATAGCAATTATAAGAGGCATAAATAAAGTGATCAACAAGAATTTTTTCTTGAAAGCTCTTGTAATAAATTCCCGTTTTGCAACGATAAATGTATTGTTCATTTAAGAATGTTTATGCTCTTTTTGATTAGATTTTTTCAGAGCGGCTAAATTACAATGATGTATTTAAACAAATATATGAAAGAATCTTTTATCTTTGCGCAAATTTTAAAAACATACGTCTAAAATCTACGGGAAGTCCGCAGCATATGGAAAATAACAACAATTCAGTACGATCTGTAATCGATCAAAATAGAAATTTAATACTAGGAGTCTTAGGTGCAGTGGTACTTTTAATAGCTGGTTACTTTGTTTACAAGAATTTCATCGTAAAACCTAATAATGAAGAAGCAGTGGACCAAATGTTCCAGGCTCAGTTCATGTTTGATAAAGATTCATTTCAAATGGCACTTAACAATCCGGGTATTGGCGGTTCCGGTTTTCTGAAAATTATAGATAATTATGGCAACACAGAAACAGGCAACTTAGCTAAGTACTATGCCGGTATCTGTTATCTTAACTTAGATAATTATGATAAAGCCATCGAATATCTGGAAGATTATAAGCCGGCTGGCGATGTCACTCCTGTTATGGCAAATATGGCACTGGGAGATGCTTATTCTGAAAAGAAGAATGATGATAAGGCACTGTCATATTATGAAAAAGGTGCTTCCCATGCTGATAATGAAGTTACAGGTCCTTTTGCACTTAAAAAATTGGGCATGTTTCAGGAGAAATTAGGCAAGTGGTCTGATGCTGAAAAGTCTTACAAAAAGATACTGGATAATTTTGCTCAAACACAGGAAGCAAATGCTATTGAGGTATTTTACGAAAGAGCAAAACTAAAAGCCACTCAACCGAAAAAATAATATTATCTCTATTCCCTGTTTAAAGATCCGGATGTATTTTCATTGAAACTACACCCGGATTTTTTTGTTATAGAGTATTGAGAATCAAAAATTTTAAAAAATGGGAAAACATACCATTATAACGAAAACTGACATTTCTTCATACTCTCAAGACCTTAGAATAGGTATTGTAACCACAGAATGGAATGTAGAAATAGTAACTTCCTTGCTGGATGCTGCAAAAAAGACTTTAAAAGATGCGGGATTGGACAAGGAGCAAATTATATCTTTGGTGGTGCCGGGAGCATTCGAACTTCCATTGGGTGCAAAATTAATGATGGAAAGCGGGAAAATTGATGCAATCATATGTCTTGGCTGCGTCATCAAAGGGGAAACTTCTCACGATGAACATATAAATCGTTCTGTCTCAAGTGCTTTGATGCAATTGGGACTGATGAGTGACATACCTGTCATATTTGGTGTCCTAACTACAAGCAATGAAGCTCAGGCCTTAGAAAGATCGGGTGGAAAAAAAGGAAACAAAGGACAGGAAGCCGCTATGTCAGCACTTAAAATGATAGACCTTAAAAAGTCAATTTCAAAACAAAAAAAGAAGATCGGCTACTAATTGAAATTTTGAATTTTTAAGGTCTATCATTTTAAGTGCTGACATAGCGGCTTCCTGTCCTTTGTTTCCTTTTTTTCCACCCGATC
>JAYUWT010000497.1:0-2971 GCA_043753405.1 Saprospiraceae bacterium
AAAGC
Organism: Saprospiraceae bacterium; assembly: GCA_043753405.1. Taxonomy (GTDB): domain Bacteria; phylum Bacteroidota; class Bacteroidia; order Chitinophagales; family Saprospiraceae; genus Parvibacillus. Next base: position 6 of record JAYUWT010000497.1, read on the forward strand.
CAGGTGTGGATGTCTCATGGGGATTCAGTATTAGAAATACCAGGGGGATACATAAATATTGCCACAACAGAACAAAATAGATTTGCTTTATTTAAAAAGGAGCATGTAGGTAACGAAGCTCCGGTTTATGCTTTTCAGTTTCATCCTGAGGTTACTCATACCGCTGAGGGGATGCGTTTTTTAGCAAATTTTCTTTTAAAAATAGCTTCTATAAAAGCGGACTGGACTCCTGCCGCTTTTATAGAAGAATCTATAGAACAGCTTAAACAAAGAATAGGAGACGAACATGTTCTCATGGCCTTGTCCGGAGGTGTTGATAGCACAGTTGGTGCCACTTTGTTACACAGGGCAATAGGCGACAGGCTCATTTGTTTTTTTATTGATAACGGCCTGCTCAGGAAAAATGAATTTAATGATGTGTTGGAAGGTTATAAACAACTTGGTCTAAATGTCATAGGGATCGATGCTAAAGATCATTTTTATTCTGTACTTGCGGGTAAGGAAGAGCCTGAGGATAAACGTAAGGCTATTGGCAAAGCCTTTATCGATGTTTTTGAAGTAGAGGCCGGAAAATTAGGCAATATATCCTGGTTGGGCCAAGGGACGATCTACCCTGATGTAATTGAATCCATTTCTGTCCATGGGCCTAGTGTTACCATTAAATCTCATCATAATGTCGGAGGATTGCCGGAGCATTTAAAATTAAAAATTGTTGAACCACTTCGGATGTTATTCAAAGATGAAGTCCGGAGGGTAGGGCTCGCTTTGGGCTTGCCCCCGGTATTTATTAAAAGGCAACCATTCCCCGGTCCAGGACTGGGCATCCGAATCCTCGGAGATATCACCGCGTTTAAAGTTGCAATGTTGCAGGAAGCAGATGATATTTTCATTAGTATGCTTAGAAAACAAGGTTTATATGATGAAGTGTGGCAGGCAGGTGTGATATTATTGCCTGTCAGGTCAGTAGGTGTGATGGGCGATGAAAGGACCTATGAAAATGTTGTAGCTCTGCGGGCAGTTTCTTCTACAGATGGTATGACGGCAGAATGGAGCAGATTGCCTTATGATTTCTTAGCTGATGTATCTTCAGAAATAATCAATAAGGTACGCGGTATCAATCGGGTGGTGTACGATATCAGTACTAAACCGCCTGCCACCATAGAATGGGAATAAGCAAGCAGTTTTGACTTTGATTTTTATCAAACCAGGTAGTATTGTTAACTTAGCGCAACTATATTGAGTGGAATTTAGTTTTAAAATTATGAAGTGGAAAGTTCTCATTATTATTTCAGTTTTGATATTTTTGAACTCGGCATGTAAGACTCCTAAACGTTCAACAGACACAAGTAGGCCTAAACCAAAAACTGAAATCCCAAAAAAAGAATCAAAGAAAGATACAGTTCTAACTCAGGATACTAAAACTGATCCGATCGAACCAAATTATCCTAAAACAAAAGTAGAAGATCCAAAAAACAAAGGACGAAAAGACATAATTAATGTCGTAGTAGTCCTGCCGATGGATGGAAGTTATGATGTGGGCCGGTTTTCGGAGTTTGTAAATGGTTTTGGCCTGGCCGCAGAAAGCATGAATACAGGCAAGCCAAGGATCAAAATTGAAATTATTAATATTGGAAATATTAATACTGAAAAAGAAATTCTTGCCAAATCGGTTTTTAAAAATGTCGATATTATCATTGGTGGCTACCAGACCAGCCAGGTTAAGGCTTTAGCTCAAATAGCTTTAAATAAGAAAATTCCATATTTATCCATTTGGAATACTACTGAAGGTATTGTGGAAAGTAATCCTTATTATGTCCAGTTAAAACCGGCACTTGGTAGTTATTGTGCAGGTATGGCTGAATATGTTGCAGAACAGCTGCGTCCTCAGATAGCTTTAATTATTGTTGAATCTGAAAATAGTAAAGATGCGATCACAATAGACCAGTTTCAAAGGATATATAAAGCTAATAATTTGCAGAGTACGGTTATCTATGCTGATGAAAATGGTGGGGATTGGAAGAATAGTATAGCCGGATATTCCAATATTGTTATAAACATTCCAAACTGGGAGGATAAAGCTTTTGTAAATAGTATATTAAACCAGATAAATAGTATAAGGAAAAATAAATCCATCATAGTTACAGGAATGCCGCAATGGACTGACTGGGATCAAATGAATTTTAACCTTTACGAAAACATGAAAGTGCATATCCCAGTATTTAATTATGTCGATAAAGAAAGGATGAATGCTGCAATTTTTACAGAAACTTATTTTAATAAATATAATACCTGGGCTACTCCTGATTCATATTATGCAAGTGATGTATTAAATATTACAAGAAAGATCAGTATAGCGTTGAGTGCAGGTAAATCTTTCAATCCTTCAGATCAGATCTCCGGAAATTACTTTTCTAACTATGTGATGTCTGCATATCAAACACAGCCATTGGATGGCACAAATCGCGTGTCATCTTACAGTCACAATACTTTTGTAACTATTGAAAAATTTGAAGGAGGTCGTTTTGTCCCAATCCAATAACTATATTTCTATAAGTCCTTATACCGGGGAATTCTTTAACGAAATACCTTTATGGGGAAGAGATAAGATCTCTCACGAGCTTGACAAATCTAAGAAAGCATTTGAAGCATGGAAAAACACAACAGTTGATGATAGAAAATCATTCCTTACAAAACTTGCCACATATTTACTAGACCATAAAGAATTGATAGCTAAAACTATCACAGACGAAATGGGTAAACCTATCACCCAAAGTCTTGCTGAAGTTGAGAAATCTGCTTTATTATGTGAGTATTATTATGAAAAAATAGAAACACTGAATGAACCCAGGAAAATCAATTTAGATTCCGATACTGCCTTTTCGATGAGCGTGGCCGTCATGCCTACATTTTGAGCATGTTTAAGCAAAACAACATTGCCACCTGATAAGACTGGAACAGCAAAGCGA
>JAYUWT010000498.1:0-21627 GCA_043753405.1 Saprospiraceae bacterium
TCGGCCACACAAGCACCCCGCTGACTTACCATTATTATCGTCCTGAACCCGCGATAAACCAAGTACTGTAACGTTTCTGTGACCTTTGATCTGATTTGACATAAATCGGAACACTAAATTTATGTGCTTTTTGAAAACAAGATTTTCAAGATATCGCTATCGCTATGCTCGATTTTTTTTATCGGGAAGTATATCTCTAATTACAATTATGAGTTATAGTCAGGTAAATATTACGTCACAATATACTGAAAATAAAATCAGAGAAGAAGTCGATCTCTGGAGCTTTGAATGTATTGGAATATCTGGTGTTGATTTATATGGTGATATAACTGTTATGGTTGTTGATTCAAAAGGATTACCTATTTACGCAGTCACAAAAAACAATATTTTATTTAAGCCAAATACGAAATTAAAAGGAAAAGATATTTTCAATTCTGTTACTACCCAGTTAGCCCCTGCTTATACAATTAATATGGATAGTATCGCTAAATATGCAATATCTGTTTGTGTTTCAATTACTAAACCAAATTCACATTTTGAACTTACTTCAGGATGTTTCAGCATCATAGATGAAAACAAGAAGGAACAGTCAAAGGAAAACACAAAAAAAATGCAGTTTAAAGGAAATATAAGTATATACCAATATTATGATCTTACGAAGAGGACAGCAGAGGGAACCCTTTTTCTGAAAAATCAATTTTATGGCAATGCATCCGTAACTTTATTTGGTGCACCATTTAACTTTAGCGCATATAATGCATACCCCTCAGAAGCATTTGGAATAAAACCAGTTTATTCCTGCGATTTTGATATATACACTTATCGAGATATGTTGCAACAAAAGGCAGAAGCAAAATTGCAAAAAACACTTACGGAGAAGGGTTATTCACTCGACAACATCAATTCCATGTTAGACGAGTATGATAACTTGAACACTTTTATTGAAGGTCATATTTTGTCGAAAAAAGACAGCCTTACAAGTCTACTTGAAGAAGCAAAACCTGAATTAATAAATGCCGCTAAGGACTCCTTAAATACTCAATATAATAATCAATTAAATACACTTACCGGTACTTATGATTCGCTGAATGCTTGTTATCTGGATGATCTGGAGTACGAGGAAAGGTTAGATTCTATCAAAGGTTTGATGGAACAAGCAGATACTAAATTAACGTATATAAAAGATCTTAAGGATCAGTATTCCAATGCAGATGAATTAATAAAGAAAAAAGATGAACTGTATCAAAAAATTTATGAAGACAGTACGATTGCATCCAACTTACAAGCCGTTGAACAGCTCAGGGAAATGAAAGAGAACCCGAGTGCAGGAGCTATAAAATACTTAGCTGATTCTGGATTCATCAGTAAAACAGAACAGGTAATCGGCAATATTAATGAAGCAAGTTTTGGAAGTTCAGGTCTGCACATTGATGAGTACCTTGCAGAGGGTATTTCTATAAATGGTGCCTATCTAGATTATAATATAAAAGAGCATTTTGCGCTTACTGCAGGATTTGGTTATGTGGTAGACGATTTCAATTACTTTAACAACAATAATTCCTTTAAAAATTTAAACCGCATCGCTGTTGGAGGTTATACTAAACACATCGGAGATCAATCAGAGTTTTCCTTGTTTTTTCTTGACGGGTTAAATAATGATACAGCAATAACATATGGTGAAAACTTTCATCAGAACAGAGTTTTGCTGAATCGTTTTAAAACTTCTTTTGCTGATGAGTTTATAACGATTGATGCTGCCCTCTCCATGTCATATACCCGAAACAATACCATTGATAACGGAATAAATCAGGCTGCAGATGATGATTGGCTGACAAATACACTCGTGCAGGGCGGAAACCAACTTAATAATATCTATGCTGGTTTTGGAACCAGATTAAAAACTGAGTTTAACATAGCTCCCTATCAGACAGTTATTTATATCACAGATAGATTTATAAGCAGATCTTATTTTACAAGCGGAAATCCATATTTGATCGGTGGAATACATTCTCTGGAAATAGGTGCCAGGAAAAAATTTGAAAAAATAAAATCAGACATAGATGCAGGAGTTATTTTAAATTCTATACTACCAGCATTTAAAGGCGAAGAACTGTATAAATACTATCAATATAAATTTTTGAGTAATACAGAGATAAAAAAGGATCTGAAAGCAACATTCAGTCTATACCCAAATGTAATCATCGTAAACAATGAACGGCTGGTTGTGTCTAATACAATGGGTAGCTTATCCTGGTCTGGTAAGCTGTTTGATTTGTCAAATAATACGACAGGAGGATACATACATATTGGTTCTAGAAATTCCGAAAATGAACCCGCGGGTAACTTTGACCAAAACACGATCTTTCTTAATAATTCCACTACACTTGCAAGTTATCTGCAATGTGGTCTCAATATCAATTACAGTTCAGTAAAAACTGATACCGCTTATTATGAATTATCAATTGGAAATTTCATCTCCGGAAATATCAAACAAAAGGTATTTGCTTCTTTGAATTACAGCATACCCGTTAACAGCAATCTGAATAACTCATTTTCTTTTCAGGCGATGATAAATTATGCCTTTAAGACCTTTTCCATTGGAACGGAAGTGATGAAAATGAATTATAACGTGATCAATTACGGAGCGGATCTGAACGATGACATTTTATGGGGAAGTATATTTTGTAATATAAAAATAAATTAGCATGAAAGCTATAGTAAAAATAATCACACTGTCGCTGTTTGTCTTTTCAACAGAAATATTGAAAGCACAATGTGTAATAACTGCGATAAGACCTCCTGAACAATTTACTCTTGATCAAGTCTGGAATCTGATAATTGTCAATAGTGCATCTGCTGATATGTTTAGACTGAATCTGACCATTAAGGAAGATGGGAAAACTATTTACGATGCTGACACTAGGAGTTTTGCAATAAACACTTCCCCACTAACTATTAACTTTCGTAACAAAACAATCATTGAGCCATTAAATGTAAAAACTATATCAAGGCAACTGAATGATGCATTAACAAGGTCAGCGGGATTATTTCCTGCGGGAGATTACACTTTTGAATTTAAACTGTTGAGTGTAAATAGAAGAGGTAGTGAAGAACTATGCAGAACAAGTTATTTAAAGAGCATAGAAGAAAACATAAGCCCACTTAAGTTATTATATGTGCACAATGAAGATACGATTCGCGATGCCTGCCCTACATTCGGATGGTTGGCACCAGTTCCATTACCTAAGGGGGAATTTTATTACGAATTAACACTGACGGAATGCCATGAAGGCCAGCAGCCAGGTGATGCAACAAGGGAAAATATTCCTGTTTACAAAATGGCTGTTGGAAAAATGACCGCTAAAAATTTATGTTCGGATATTTCCAATCTTGAAAAAGGTAAAACGTATGCCTGGCAAATAAATATCGTTCAACCAGGAAAAACAAAAGAATTAGGTATTGCCTATAATGAAAGTGCAATGTATACAAGTAATTCATGGAAGTTTTATTATGAGCCCGAGGATAGTGTAGAAATAATTGATGTTGATTTCTACTATGTGATGGATGAAAATATATATGCAAGTTTTGTAACAATAGATAGTAATTTATTGCCGGTAAAATTTATCGAGGATTATAATGTGTTAGATAGTATTGCTGAAATTAATCTTTTTGATTCTATTGGTGGAATTCATGCAACTGGTGAAGAAATAATGTTGGGATACAATAATGGTGGCAATTTATCGTATTTGAATTTTTGCAATTATGAATTTGAATTACCAAAAGGGATGTATTTACTTGAAATTATTTGCCTAAACGAAAAGAGGTATTATATACGATTTAAAAATAAAAGCGAAGAAGGTGCTTGTTATTAATTGAAAACTATCTAAATAAGATATTATGAATCTAATGAGAAAACTCAGAAAGAGTAGCTATGTAAAGGTAACAGTATTTGTAAGCTATATTGTGCTGATTTTACAACCGCTATTTTCAAATCTTGCATTTGCAGGTAATGGTCCTTTGCAACCTGATTTTCAAGGACCAGCCATGGATTCGAATGAACAGCTTGTGGATCCCTTTACAGGTGATTTTCAATATGCGATTGATGTGCTTTCAGAAGCCGGAATTCCGATGAATCTAAATTATTCTGCTGGAGTTAGTATGGAGCAAGATGCCAGTTGGGTGGGATTAGGGTGGAATTTAAATCCCGGCAGTATTGTAAGAAACGTGAGAGGTTTGCCTGATGACTTCAAAGGGGATGAGATTTCCGAAGACAATAATCTCAAGGCAAATATTACTGGCGGTATTTCTGTTGAAATTGGTCCTAATGAAGCCTTTGGTTTTGACGCAGAATTTGAAGCTTCCGCGCTTCCAAGTTCTACAGTGGGTCTTGATTTTCATTATAATACTTATTCAAAATTTGGAATTAGTAGTTTCATAAACACTGGAAAAAGCCTAGGTGAAGCATTTTCTATTGGATTTAACATTAACTCCGGAAGTGAAAGTTCGTTTGGTGGAGTGGGAATTTCTCCTAGTTTCAATTTGAAATTGATAGAAAACAGTTCATCTAATGATGAGAATGTTATCAAAAAAAAGGTTTATGGGATGAATTTATCAGCAAATCTCACAACCAATGAGGGTTTAAAAGGATTTAATGTAGGGTCGTTCTATAATAATTCAAAATTTAGTCCATCACAAAATGGTATGAAGGAGAATTCTTTTGGAGCAAGTGGAAGTACGAACCTAGTTAGTTTTCAAAAATCTTATACTCCAACAATTGGTAAAGAATTTATTTCTCAGTCATATTCTTTCAGAGGTACTCTAGGGGCTGAGGCCACATTTCTAGATGTTGGAACCCAAATAACAGGATATTATACAAGTTCCACATTAAAAAATAAATTTACAACATCACCCGCATATGGATATTTATATTTAAAAAACGATTCTGGAAATGACTATATAACCGATGTAAACCGAGAAAATGATGTTCCTACATCACCTGCATCTCCAACTTTACCTATTGGCTATTATACCTATGATACTTATAATGTAACAGCACCAGGAATAGGCGGAACTTTCAGAGGTTACAGAAACGATATAGGGTATTTACAGGATGACATAAAGAAAAATAATTCAGTATCTGTGGAGGGTGGAGTTGAAATTGCTGGTGGTACGGTATTTAAAGGTGGCCTCAATATTGAAGCGGTTATAGGATCAAGTATTGCCAAACCATTTGTTGACAAAAATTCATTAATTGAGGGAGCTTCACATCTACAAACCAGCAACTATGCAAATATTCCGGAAAACAATGTCTACTTCAAATATATTGGAGAAAATTACACCGAGACAGAACAATCTTTTGTCGAAAATTTTAAATCCAATTTTGCTGTGGAATCAGACATGCGGAGTTCTTTCTTTAACCCAAGAATAAACTCAAAAGACTTAATATATTTTGACCATAATTATTATCCTGAAGAAATTTCTGATGATGGTACATTTGCGTCAGATGCATTTAGTTCAGAAAATAATATCCGAAATGGACGTATTTCAAACAGTAAATCAATTCAATATTATACAAAAGAACAGGTTGATAAATATTTAGGGGGAGAAGAGAAATATCAGATTAACGCAGAATCCAAGGATCAGCATATACAAAGAATTGTGATAACTGCTGAGGATGGCACCAAGTATGTTTTTGGTTTACCGGCCTATAATCATGATCAGCAAGAGATTTCATTTAGCGTGGGTGGTGCTACATCACCTACTACAGATGAAGATGAATATCTTGCAAAATATGATAGTGAAAATGAAAGAACGCCAGATAATAAATCAGGAAATGATCATTTCTATAAAAATGTTCACACCCCTGCATATGCGTATACATATCTTTTAACTGAAATTTTATCTCCTGACTTCGTAGATGTAAAAAGTGATGGGCCTTCTGATGATGATCTAGGGACATATGTATTGTATACTTATGGTATAGAAGATGAGGTTTCAGGTAAATATGAACCTAATATGCCTGAATTTAAATGGAGAACACCTAACTCTATTGCAACTGAGTATGGTGCATATGTTAAAGGAATGACAAATAATTCCACAGATGACAGGGTAAATATATTATATGGAGTAAAAGAAATATGGTACTTATCAAAAGTTGAAACTAAAACACATATAGCAGAATTCCTTATTTCAGACAGAGATGATGGATATACAACTGCTGGAATTGACGGAGGAATTAGCACAAGTTCCACACAATGCTTGAAAAAATTAAATGAAATTAAAATTTATTCCAAATTTGATGTAATTAGAAATGAATTCGAACCTGACCCGGAATTGGACGAATTGGTAATTTTAGATGAGGTCGATTATAAACCTATAAAAACTATTTATTTCGACTACAATTATGAATTATTTCCCGGAATTCCTAATAATGATACTGATCCTTTTGGTAGATTAACACTCGTAAAAGTTTCGTTTAAATATTTTAATTCCAATAAATCCTTATATAATTATTATTCCTTTGAATATAATGTAGGTTCTTATCCTGATGATATAGATCCAGTTTATGAGCCAGAGTACCACCCGTTAGCTTCAGATAGATGGGGCACTGTGCAAGAATATAACGAAAATTTACCTAGCCAAGTATTTCCTTACACCCGGCAAGATGACCAGGCTTTATCGGATTATTATGCAGGTCTTTGGAATATTAAAAAAATTAGCTTGCCTGACGGAGGCTACATTGAAATAGATTATGAGGCGGATGATTATGCATACGTTCAGAATAAACGCGCAGGCCAAATGTTTACTATTAAGGAAGCATTTTATAGTGTTGAGGAATATGTCGATTATATAAAAGAAAGTGACTTTAATTATGCGGGTAATGATTTATATACTTCAGGTATTCCAGAGGATGAAGACGGTACATCATTTTATTTTTTATCTTTTAAATTGGAAACCCCCATTTCTGATGATGGTTCGCAATCCGATGCAGATTCAAAATTTAAAAAATTATATCTGATTGACTATCAAAATATGCAAACGGTTGGTGAAAATTTATTTTTTAGATTTTATATTAACACTGACGGGTTTGATGAAGGAGTAGATGAAGGAGTAGATAACGAAAAGGCTAAAAGATATGAGTATGTTCAAGGTTATGGGAGCTTAGATTATACAGCATGCGGGGTTGCAAAAGAGGAAGGAGCAGATGCTGATGATGACTATACAATTGGCTTCATTAAATTAAATCCAGTTGAATATTTAACTAAGGGTGGGGACTTTATAGCTTCTCTATTTAAACCTGAAGATTATAGTGAAAGTTTTTACTCTCATGAAGAAATAAATCCTATTACAAAAGCAACGTGGCAATATACTATGTTAAATTCTCCTGAACATTTAACTGATGATGATACTGGTCCGGATGAGTCAATGGGGGCGGAAGAGTATATTTTTGATCTACTAGGAAAAATACTCATGTTCGAAACTGCTCTTACAATGTTTATGAATCCTAATCAATTGATGTATTTAGGGTCCAATCATTATATCGGGAAAGAATTCGAACCGTCACTATCAGCGATACGTTTACACAATCCGGATGGATTTAAAATTGGAGGTGGTTACAGAGTAAAAGAAATTAGATATGGGGATGATTGGGCTGATATGACTGAGGAGGCAATTGATGCTACAGAGGAACCATCTGCAGAAAGTGGTTCCATATATGGCATAATGTATAACTATGTTAATCCTGTTGACATATACAAAAGTAGTGGTGTGGCAGCTTATGAGCCACTTGCTGGCGGTGAGGAAAATCCTTTCCGATACCCTGATACATATACACATTATCCAGGAAACTATGCATACGAATATTACAAAGAGCATCCATTTGGCGAATCATTTTTCCCGAGTCCAACAGTTGGTTATTCTTATGTTGAAGAAATCCCATTTGGTCAGTTTGGGGAAAGTGATGATAAATATACAGATATAGGTAAAACGGTTTATTCTTTTTACACAGCAAAAGACTATCCAACAATTGTTAGAAATACGGAGTTAAATCCTATAAATAAACATTTTGATCCTTCCATACTAACTGCTTTTTTTGCTTCAACTTCTACTGAATTGTACGCAGCATCGCAAGGATTTGTAATTGAAACAAATGATATGCATGGAAAACCAAAAAGCAATAGTGTATTGTCAAAGGAAGGAAATATTATATCAAGTGTTACATATAATTATTATGAGTTAGATAATGGATCTTTAACTAACGTAGTAAAGTTAATGGATGATAAAGGGGTGGTAGATTTTGGTTCAATGGGGGTAACTTATGATATCTTTGAAGATCATAGATACAGTAAAACTCAATCAGGTGGTGGAGGTGTAAAGATTGGATTGGATTATACCCCACCTATTCCTGTAGTATCTCTTTATCCTCATGTTGTTGCAACCTCTTCCAAAACGGCCCTGTCTGTCATTACCAAACATGTAAGTCGAAGTGGAATATTAAAGGAAGTAGTCAGAAATACTAATGGTAGCATTGTAACTTCTTCAAATTTGGTTTTTGACAGAAAAACCGGAGCCCCAATAATTACGAGTGAACAAAATGAATTTAATGATACCTATTATGTGGTTTCCATCCCAGCCCATTGGGTGTATGAGGGAATGGGATTTGCAAATGAAAATTGGGCTTTCCGATTTATACATAATCCTTTTATTGGGACCCCAGATGTTATAAATATTGCAGAATCAAAATTAAAAACAGGAATATCTGAATATTTAGTGCCGGGTGATATGGTGAGTCTTGCAATTTACCATGGTGGCGGAGATCCTGAATTAATTACTGCATGGGTTTATGAAAAGGTAACTGAAGCAGGAATTAAAACTGAATATTTTATTGATGTATATGGCCAACCTATTAATTTTGGAGCGGTTGAAAAAGTAGAAGGCACTGTTTTACTTTCTGGTAGGAAAAATTTTCAAAATACCCCGGTAATGTCGGTGATTTGTCGGGACTATCCAATATTAGCTGACGAGGAAGAGATAGAAAGACTTACATTGAATGCAGATATGGGAATAATAGACGCTTCTGTAACAGAATTTTCTGATATCTGGAGAATATTTTGTACTGACGATGTTCTGGCGGTAACTACTTGTGAATGTGATGATTATTTAACACCTTCAGCTGAAGATCTATTTAATTTTCTGGAACAACTTTGTATGGAAGATAACTTTTATCATACTTCAGGGCTAGAGGTATTTAATAGTTCTCCGATTGCAGTTTACAATCATGGTTTTAGTTTTGGTCTTGCGAATAACTTTATTATTGATGATCACGAGCTAAATACAGTGGATTGGAGCACTAGTATTGTAGGGGTGACAAATGTTCTGCTATGCAATTTTGCTCTTGAATATGACCCTCAGCAGACTGACAAATGCGAATTTAATTTGGACTTTGGGGCTGTCGATATTGACGCAGCATTATTCGAGGATATTTTTTCAGACCCAGATGAATTGGAAATAGAATTTATAGTTCCCGAAGAAGATGATGTTGAGTGCGAAGGTATTAATTCTTTTACAATGGTTTTTCATTTTATTACTGATGAAGAAGGACCTGGAACTATTAGTGCAACTTGCACTGATTTTAATTGCTTTAATTTAAGAAATTGTAAAAATTACAGCACTTTACCAGATTTTTGTATGGGCGGTGAAGGAGACTATATTAATCCATATTTAATTGGATTAAAGGGAAACTGGAAACCTAAAATTTCGTACAAATATTTAACTGACAGAACCCCTACTCCTTTTTTTACAGGTGTTACTCCTAGTGGAGATGTTACAGATATCAGGAATAATGGTACGTATGAAGACTTTTCTTCGTTCTGGCAATTAAATGGAATTAATGAATGGGAAGCCAATACAACAGATTGGACTTGGTCTGTGAAAAACAATCAATTTGACCCACTTGCACATACTGCAGAAACTGAAAATGCACTCGGCATTTTAGGTTCAGCAACCTATAACCTTAATCATGTTGCTACCGAAATGGTAGCAAATAATGCCGGTTATTGGCAGATCGCTTTTGAAAATTATGAAGATGATATCTTTCTGGATACCTATCAACCCAGTGAATGTCATGCTAAACACTTTGATATTGCACCAGACGAGGATGGAGAAATTTCAAGACGTTATGCGCATAGCGGAAATTTCAGCATGCGTTTAATAAGCGGAGGGTATGCTGATTATACACATACTCTTACAACAATTGAAGGAACACGAAGTATTTATGAAACTCCACCCATGGTAATAGATGCTGACGATTGTATGCCAGAGTTTGCTCCGGCTTTGACTGAGGAAGGAGCCGAATATCTTCTCACCTTTTGGTACAAAGATCCTTTTGATAAGACAACATATGAAGGGTCAATGCTATCTGTAGAAGTTAAATTGGATATTCAAGATTTAATTGACGGAGACATTCTGATTGGTGACGAAATTGATGGTTGGCGTCGTGTAGAATGTAAATTCATTTTGCCTGAAACAATTGATGAAATGGATGCAAATCAATTTAAAATAAAAATTTCAAATACTGATGTGTCAAGTCCTGGCAATTCTTTATATATTGATGACGTAAAAGTTTTACCTATTAAAGCACAGGCGAATTGTTATGTATATGATTTTATTTCACAACGACTGATGGCAGAACTTGATGATAATCACTATACCACTTTTTACGAATATGACGATGAGGGAAATTTATTAAGGATAAAAAAGGAGACGGAACGAGGAGTGTTTACAATTCAAGACGCTAGATATAACATACAAAAAAGAGACAACGAATGAAAAATCCTGTATTATTTTGTTTTCTTTTAATGCGATTTCTGCCTGGATTTAATCAGGTTAATCAATATATTCCATCTGACAGCATTAAGAATATTTTAGCTAAAAGAGATTCCTTTACCCTTGTTTACCATGTCAAATATTATTCTGAAAAAAACGCAGTAAAACCACAGGATTCTTTTGATTTAATTTACATTAAAACGGGAAATAATTACATCGCGCAGGAAAGGAATTCTGTTATTATTTGTGAAGAAAGTGATTGTATTTTACTCAGTGAAAATGATCAAACTATCTACTATCAAAAAAATAATACAACCCTGTCAGCGAATTCAAGTTTGCAAATTGACCCCTTTCTAAAGAATGGAATAATAACTTTTTTTGAAGTTGAAAACAAAAAATATTATAAACTAAGTTCGACCGAATCTGAATTAGGTTCTATTGAACTTTACCTTTCCTATGACCAATTGATTCCTGAAAAAATGGTAGCAGTAGCGCCGGCGCAATTTGGCCTGGTGGATGGTAAACAAACAATAATATTTCCGAAAACAGTTATTGAAATTGAATACTATAATTCACGTGATATAAAAATCGTGCAACCAGCACAAATTTCTGAAGTTATTGTCTTTAAAGATAATATAATTACCCTCACTCCAAAATACAATGCATATGAGCTATATGAATTATAACTTGTTTGGAAAAAAAATTACACCAGTACAACTGTTTAGAAATAATCAAATTACTTCTAAATGGATGTTATATCCAGTTGTTGTAATAATTTCTTTTTGCCTTCCAACAAAATCAAAAGCACAATATGTAGAATTATATTCTTCGGAGCTGTCGTTAAAAAATGTTGTTTATGCAACGGCTTCAACTAAGGAAAGAACAATTTACGATCCTGTCGCATGGGCTGCTGGTACAGGATTTACTGATTTTGCCGTAGTGGACTACGTAGAATTGTTTTTTGACCAGACCATGAATGTCTATGTTCCTACAGATTTAGCTGTAAATGTGATATTTGAAATTAGAAAGTATCCCCTAGTTGGCACACCTATTGACGTGCCCTGTACCTTAAGAGTAAGTTACAGCTCTGATAATCTTGTAGAATATATTGATAAATCCTTTTTCACCATTGACGACCCAGGCTATTACAAGATTAAATTTCGAATAATTTCTATTAAGGATGATAGTAATGTGAACATCACCCCTTCCACGCTTCCATTAAATTTAAAGATGGTTGCAGGTATAAAAATTGAACGGTATTTTGATTTTGCACCCGCTGAAACTCCGGACAATTTAAAAATTCGCTATTTAGATAATATGAAGGCATTTAGAATTAAAGACTTTGATGTTGACGGAGCATTATTTTATGATTTGGAATGGACATTTGTTGATGATATTAAAGATGATGGTTTAACAGGTTCATTTTCGACTTCAGAGATACAATTTATGTTTAAGAATAATGCTACAAGAATTAGAGTAACTCCAAATGCAGAAGTATACATACCTGCCATTTTTGACAGAGGATATTTGATTGTTAGAGCAAGGGGCGTTGGCCCTTCAGGATTGGATGTTCATAAATTGATTGAGGGGCAATGGTCCTTAAAAGATCCATATGATTTAGATGATGGTATATTCGAAAAAATGGATTTAGTAGGTGTGGATACGGATTTCTATATAAAAATCGAAGAAAGTGGTGGAGCAACAATTCCCCATCCCCATATGAAAGATATGAGTTGGATGGTACAGACCTCTTATGCAGAGCAAGGCAAAATGAAATTTGTTGTGCAATATTATGATGCAACGGGGCGTGTGAGGCAAACTGCGACTATGGCAAATACAGAAAAGGAAGCCCTTTTAACAGAAACAATATATGACAAACAAGGTAGAGCTGTATTTCAATCATTACCTGCTCCAGCTCCTTTGATTTCTTCGCCAATTGATGGATTCAAAAGTGCCTTAACCTATTATACTGGTATTAACCAACTTAGCACAGGTGAAATTTATGATAAATCCTCCATTACTTTTGATCCTTCGGAATGTTTATCAACTGTGCCTGCATTGGGCACGGGTGCAGGAGCAGGACAATATTATTCAGAGGATAACCCAAAAAAGAATGAATTTCATGCTTATATTCCGAATGGTGGAGGTTACCCTTTTACCTTCACAGAATACCTATCAGATAATACGGGAAGAGTTAACTCTCAAAGTGGGGTTGGTGAAATTCATAGTCTTGGCAATGGACATGAAGTAAGTTATTTATATGGCACGCCTGATCAACCAGAATTAGATCGTTTGTTTGGTCCAAACGTGGGTCTGGCGAATCATTATTTTAAATCAGCAGTCATTGATCCGAACGGTCAGGTAAGTGTTTCATATACAGACATGGATGGACATGTAATTGCAACTGCATTAGCTGGACCTTCGCCTTCAAATTTAGACGATTTAGAGGTTGGGGAATCCACAGCATTTGATGCTTCACAACAGGAAATGACAGTCGATTTATTAGGGATTGATGTAGATAACCCCTTGGGAACATTTAATCTTCCTTCCCCGGAAAATGATGCTTATTTTGCAATTGATGCCTTTATAGTACCAACCGAAACAGAATATCATTTCACTTATTCGGCCGTTGGTGCAGGATTTATTGCTGAATGTTTATCGACCGGTTGTTTTGATTGTATTTATGATATTGAGATAAGTTTAACTGATCCATGTGGTACGGAATATTTAAATACTCCTCTCGGAGAACCATTTAAACTTACCTTAGGAGATATGCCTGAAATTGGCGATGCACCTCTCGAAGAATGTCCGGATCCTTCCTATAATTCAACAACTGTAGATGATGAAATTTTCACAGTATTGTTACAGCAAGGTAGTTATACTCTAAAAAAAACAATTACGCTGAATCAAGAGGCAATGGATATTCATACTATGAATTATATTGCAGCTTTGGAACTCTCAAATCCTGAATGTTTTGAGACCCTTGGTGAAGTTTTAGAGGATGCAGAAGGAATAACATTTGATTGTGAATTGGATTGCAGCTATTGTGATGATCTACCGTTATTTCCAGCATTTCTCGCTTCAGAATTTCCTTCTCCTGAAATACCACCTGTAGAAGATACGCCGGAATATGACTTTTATTTTAGTGTTTATGAAGAGATCAAAGCGGAATGTGATGCCATATGTAATTTTGATCCTTTTGATCCATGTTATGCTGGGTTGCAGGGTATGCTGGTAGATGTTAGCCCCGGAGGTCAATATGGCGAATATATAAATAGTGAAACAGGAGTAATTGATGGAACGGAATATCCATTGTCAGTTTATAATATTACTTATGAAACTAATTTATTACAAAGAAGAGGTGTTCTTACAGGTGCTGATGTTGTGCCATATTATCGAAATCCGAAATTTTTTAATGGTGCAACATGGGCAAGTGGATATTTTGTTGATGGAGTAAGAATTAAAGTTGATTTATCAAGCTATGATGTGCTCGGAATAGATCTAGTAGATGTTATTTATGGCGATGTAATGTATCAAGACTATGATGGTGATGGTGATGAGGACGACCCTTGTGTTTACCCTGAAAATTTACAATTACCTTATTTCATTGAAAATTTCCAATTGGATTGGGCATATTCAATAATATGTTATCACCCTGAGTATTATTATTATCAAGAATGTATTTTAGCGTATGCATGTTCTTTACCTGTTACACCTGCGGATGAAATAGATCCGATAAATATGAATACTTATCAGTTTGATGAGGTTTTATATACAACACTTTATGAGGATGTTACAAATGATTGGAGGCAACCTCATCTTTTGGATCCCCTTTTTTTAGACGGCGGTTGTGAAGAAATTGGTGCAGACTCTGATGATTTTCTTTATTACTTGGAACATTTTCAGTATTGTGATAATGGAGCTGCAGCTGATGATGTTTATAATATTTATCAAGCAGTTTATATTGCGTTAAATTCCGATTTGACCACCGATTGTGGATCTATGCCAACCATGCCAACTGGTTCAGAAGATATTACAGATGTGGATGCATACGGACTCATTAATTCTCCTGAAGCATGGTTAATGTTTATTAATTTTTATCGTTCAGCTAAATTAAAATATTTGAATTGGCTGGCACATTCTTATGCTCAGGGAGATTTAGGCACTCCCGATGCCGAGCCGGATAGATTTGGGTTGAACTTAAGTGTTGGTAATGATGAATATTGGGTGGCTTTGACTACTACCCTAAATCTATTGCCTGTAGATGATTATTGGATCGAAATCACATCAAATAACGACTATCTGCCATTCCTCGTGAGGTCGGGCTATCTTCAGGATAAAATGGTGAGATTTCCCGATGTATCCTGGCACAATGGGATTCCGCCATCTTTATCAATGGATGATCCTCTACTTGATGAAATGGCTGCTGAGGCAGCTGCAGACGTAGACTATCTCTATTATACTTATTCTGGAAATAAACCGCTATCATTTGATCTGGAAGTATTTTTAAATTCAGTATTAAGTCATTCCATTGCAACTACCACTGATTGGAGGACTACTGATTATGACGTGTTAGATATTTCTGGATTATCTGAACGATTATATACCGAATTGGATGCAAGATGTTTAAACGAATGGAATGTAGAAATAGATGAGGAGGATTATCCTGATGATAAATTAGTATGGACAACTGAAATTGGAGCATGTACACCAGATCCTGATTGTACAGAAAATTATATTATAATTAATCCCTCCGAAGATCCTGAAATTGATTATACATGGAATGACGAAATTATCAGTTTTCACGATATCCATATAATTGATGAAACTCTGGGTACTTTTACTATTATATTAGATATTTTGGTTGATGATATTACCAAAACTATTTCTGCTTATGGAAAAACGTGCTTTCCGGTTGATATGGATCTTTCAAGTCAGACACATTGTGATTTAACGGCTGATGGTAACGCAATTTGGGGATTACTTAATTATATTATTGCCGATCCTTCGCATGATTTAAATGATGGTACAGGTGTAGTTATAGCAGATGATTATGTGGAGGGATTGCTAGAGTCATATCTTGGTGTTGGATCAGGTCCATATAGATGGAAACTCCTTACAACAGGTGAATATGAATTATATAATAACGATAATTCACATGCAATCAGAATTAGCACAGAAAATGCATTAGGCGTTGCAACATCGCTTATTGCAGATGCTGATGATGAAGAACTAATAACATTATTTCATCCTAATCCTGAAATTGGAATTGAAGGTTTTCCAACCACTGTTGGATATATTGATATGTTTACTTTGAAGCAAGAAAACCCAGCTGGTGTATTTACAACATATAACGGCACAGTTAAATTCAGGAATACACCTCCCGATGGAGGAACATACTATTTACATTCATATCCGGTTTCAGAATGCGGAAGAACTTATATTTTAAATGATCCTTGTGATGAAGCAGAACACTTTTCTGCATTCGATCTGAATGATTTATTATCATCTTTATTAGGAGGCGCCGAAGAATTTACAATTGGTGAACATATCTCCTTGGAAGATCCCACAATGTATGCAGGATGGACAGCTCATTTGAGCGCTATGATGGGTGGGTCAGACATAGAGGAAGAATTTTTGTTTGTAGAAGATTATACAGGAACAAGTCTCACGTTGAAATTCCAAACAAAATTTGGTTTAACATATACAGATTTATGCACTGTAACATTAAATATTCCAGATGAAGATGCACTCCTTACGCTTGAAGAAATAAGTTCCTATATTACTCTTTTCCCTCATGAGGAATTAGCCGTCGGAGGAGTTGTACATGATTTTACATTAGAATGTACTGATGAACTTTGTTCCGAGGATGAGATGGCAACAATTATATGGGGACATGTTGATTGTCTAGGTTTAAAAGGATGTCCATGTCCTGATCGTAGCGTAAATGGATCGTTTTATTACAGTGTTGAGCCCGGTGTGATACATAACTCTGCGACAAATACAGTTACGGTTGTTGGAGTTCATCCAGTAACAGGCGCTGTCAGCAGTGATGCAATTTCGGTAGCTGTTGGGAAACCGGTTCAAATCGAAATTCAAAGTTATCTTAAAATTAAAAAAATAAAGCTTACTGCCGGAACCGCACAAAAGTTTAAATCCTATGCTTTTGGAAAAAATGCTTTAGTAGATACTATATGGGCAGACACAACTGGAGATACAAGTATTGTATACTTAAAATTAGATGGTTATGATATTAGTACGACACCAGGAATTTCAACTGGTACGGATTGTTCCGTAACGATTTCAGCATTTCCAATGATACCTGATATTGATCCTTGTTTAGCAGATCAATTGGCTTTAGCATTAACAAATGCACATGCCCATTATGATAGTCAAGTTGATTCCATGATGACCGATTTTAAGGAAAAGTATAAGTTACATTGTATGGAAAATGTCAGGGAAACGTTATTTAAAACATATAACTCTGCGGAGTATCATTATACCTTGTATTATTATGATCAAGCAGGAGATTTAACCATGACTGTTCCTCCAGCCGGACTAGATATGCTAAATGGAGGAGAGCAAGATGCAATGGCTGATTATCGTAGTGATAATACAAATACTCCGGCTTATCCTGAACACAATTTAAAAACAGAATATAGATACAATAGTTTAAATCAACTCACACTACAAACCACACCTGATGCCGGTGAAAGCAGATTTTGGTATGACTACTTGGGAAGAATAATCTTATCTCAGAATGCTGAGCAAGCAAAAATCATAAGTGACGATTGGAAGTTCAGCTACACCCTTTATGATGAACTTGGAAGGATATATGAGGTTGGAGAATTAACAATTGAAGATGCTTCATCAGATTTAACGGATATAGAAACAGCACTTGAAAGTGATGCTAATTTCCTAACATTTGTTGGCCTTGGTGACAGAAATCAAGTAACAAACACCTATTACAGTGAACCTCTAATAACTGTTGACTCGCCATTTGGTACTGACGGACAACAAAATCTTAGAAATAGAGTATCAGGCGTAACGGTTTCAGAAAACCCTGACACCGATCCTGAAACTTATGATTATAATAATGCAACACATTACAGCTACGACATTCATGGTAATGTGAATATTCTTATTCAGGACTATCCAGATTTAGGATTAATAGATGAAAGTCAGGAATTTAAGCGTATGGATTATTCTTATGACCTCATTAGTGGAAATGTTTTACAAGTATCTTATCAGGATAACTTGATCGATCAATTCTATCATAGATATAAATATGATGCTGACAACAGAATTTACGAAGTGCAAACAAGTAGAGATGGTTGGATTTGGGAAAAAGAAGCTCGATATTTTTATTACCGTCATGGACCTTTAGCTCGAGTTGAGACTGGAGATTTAATTGTTCAGGGAACGGATTATGCCTACACCATTCAAGGATGGTTGAAAGGAGTTAATGCCGGTGCTTTAATACCAGATCGTGATATGGGAAAAGATGGCTATACAGTTGGTGCAAATCCTAATAAATATATTGCACAAGATGCTTTTGGATTTGCACTCTATTATTTTGATGATGACTATGAGGGGATAAATGATGGTGGTAGTTATAAATTCCTGCCAAATTTAAGTGGGTCCTATTTTAATGGTGTAGGAAATAGTCTATATAATGGCAATATAATGGCAATGAGTACTGCATTATTAAAACCGCTAGATATTGCTGACGCTGATGGTTATCATGATAAATCTAAAGTGCTAGGTAAGGTATATCAATATGATCAACTTAATAGAATCATGGCTAGTACAGGATTTGAAAAAACAATGCCGGATGCAGCTGGATTTACATGGGGTGGAGGTACTAGTGGAGCTACTAATCAGTGGGCTACAAATTATGAATATGACGGAAACGGTAATTTGTTGAAAATGAAAAGAACCGGCAATACCGAAACGTTGTATGATATGGATGACTTAGATTATAATTATTATCCCAATACCAACAAACTAAGATATGTAGCTGATAGTAAAGCTGATGGGGTCTATGATGTCGATGTTGATGATCAATTTTCAATAGACAGTGATGTAGATGTAGAAGACACACAGCATGATATTTACCAATATGATGCAATTGGTAACTTGAAAAAAGATGTTGCGGAAGGGATTGATCAAATCACGTGGACAGTGTATGGCAAAATAAAGAAAATCAAAAAAATTGCTGAAGATAAATTAATAGAATTTACTTATGACCCTATGGGTAATAGAATAAGTAAAAAGGTTGGCGCCGTTGATGGAACAGGTGAGATAATTTATACCTATTATGTTAGAGATGCTCAAGGGAATACTATGGCTGTATATAATAGAACAGAAGATGAAGAGACAGATGAATTCCACTTAATAGAACAGCATGTTTATGGAAGTAGTAGATTAGGCTTGAGTAGCATAAATATTGATGTGCTCGAAACATTTGAAGAAGACCATTTATTTAATAGAACTTTGGGTGCAAAACGTTATGAATTAGTAAATCATTTGGGAAATGTTTTGGCGGTAATAAGCGACAGAAGGCTTGCATTTCAAAACGGAACCTCGGGCAATGTTTTAATGTATGAAAGTGACGTTATAACTGCTCAAGATTATGATCCGTTTGGGATGGCGCTGGTGGGGAGAAATTGGAGTCTTGGAAGTGAATACAGATACGGTTTCAACGGCCAAGAACAAGACGATGAAATATATGGAAATGGTAATTTAAATACTGCTGAGTTTTGGGAGTATGATGTTAGATTAGGTAGGCGTTGGAATATTGATCCATGTACCCAAATGGCACCAGGTTGGACACCCTATAGGGCGTTTTTTAATAATCCAATACTTTATGCTGATCCAAACGGTTTATATGAGGAACCAAAAAATTGGTTTCAACGAACTTGGAATTATTTAAGTGGAAACAGACATAAAAACCAAGCCTATGATTTAGCACAAGAAAGACAAACTCAAGTAAATTCTATTTTGGACGGTGGTATTTTAATAATTCCAAGTAGTGATGGATCAACATCAACTGCACTTATTAAACCATCATTTTTGGAGGATGTCAATGTTGCGGATATATCAATAATGACCCCTGATCAATATTTTTATGATTTTCTTGTAGGGTCTCTTTTTCAGGATGTTCCACAGGAGGCCGATATTATTAACTATTATCCTATTGATCATACTTACGCAGAGGAATTAGAGGGTTTAGACCTAATAGCAGTGGTTAAGTATAGTATAGTTATTAAGCCAACATTAATGGGTCCAAAAATCAGGGTTGGAACCGGATGGCGAAATGGTGTTTATGCTAAACTTCGTAATGGCTTACCTTATATTGGTAAATCGTTTAATATATTAACACGTTATAGTGCATGGGAGAGAAATATATCAAAGTTAAAAACTGTTGTTAGCAATGTGAATAATAAAGATTTATTAAGAGCCGTGGAGAAAAGAATGTATGATTATTTAAAATATACAAAGGGTGTTAAAATAGATAATAA
Source organism: Saprospiraceae bacterium (assembly GCA_043753405.1). Classification (GTDB taxonomy): domain Bacteria; phylum Bacteroidota; class Bacteroidia; order Chitinophagales; family Saprospiraceae; genus Parvibacillus. The sequence goes on from JAYUWT010000498.1 coordinate 20,349, forward strand.
AAGAAGCCCGATGAATGCGAAAGATTATGCAAAATATTACGACGAAGTTGAAGAACTACTAAAAGGTACCGAGTGGCAAAAGATGCTGGATGATATCTTTGGACTATAAATACCAAATATTATGAAATTAAATGAAGAAATTAATTATTTTTTTGCAATCCCGTTATTGCAAATAAATATTCCGGAATATTCAATTCATATACCGCAACAATTTGCATTTTGTTGTATTTATTATCCTGCGAAATTACAGGATAAGGATGATTTTTATTACTTCATAAAGGTTTACAATTTGCTGGATAAAGATTATCAAAAAACTGCTTTCGATTTAATGAGGCATGATCTCTTATTTGGGGAGTCTAGATACATACCTTTCATTGTGACAAAGGGAGAGATGAAATGGGTTTTAATTGATAAAATTAGCGAAACAAGGACTATTAATTCTTTTCAAGATTTGAAGCTAAGCAATCTAAAAAATAATTATTCTTCTCAAAAAGACAGAAAATGGTTCCTGCTTAAAAATTCAGGCTTAGGGGGCGAGCCATGGAATCATTTCCCTCGATCATATGAAGAGGTGAAACAATTGGAATTTGGAGATGAAATGTCAGAAGTTTCGATTAAATTTAGAATTTATATTGAAATATTGAAGTTAGAATTTTCTAAAAGAAGGATAGACCTTGAGATTGGAAAATGGAAAGAAATTTTATATGAGTTAATTATAAAAGAACCGAGTACCAAGAAATCTAACGAACAAGAAATAAAGACAGATTTCATTGAAAGTTATATATACGATTATTTATTATAATTTCCTGTATAAAATTGGAGCATTATATCAAAGTTAAATAAGTCCGTATCTCAATTTGAATCAAAATATAAGGGTAATATTCAAATTCGCTAAACCCATAAATTACCGCGATGTGTTTTTTTCTTCACACTGGATTCTATTAGAGGCGCCAATTTTTATACATGCAGGGTGAGATGACAAAAAGTAAACTCCAACACTTTGGAATTTTGCCAGTTTGCCATTTACTTGTATATTCGTAATTCGGCAATCATCCTACTGAATATATTTTATGTCTACTATAATTTAAAATTTCAATTATGGAAAGTTAGAATGTTGTTCATATTATGAAATCAAGAATTGACGAAATCTTTCTCACAAAAATGACAGAAAAAAGTGCAGAAACATGCTTAATATGTAATTTTTACGTTATTTTTAACCAATGAATTTTACTACTCCTGAAAGGACTTCTAGCGTATTCGATTATGATCCGTTTGGGAT
>JAYUWT010000499.1:0-2956 GCA_043753405.1 Saprospiraceae bacterium
GGTTCGAATCCCAGCGGGATCACATACTTATAATTAAAACCTCATCGAACTAAATTTGATGAGGTTTTTTTAATTTAATCAATTATACCCGTTGTTTGAGGTATTTGATAATATATCAGATTATAATTCTATCCCGCGAATAATTTAAAATCAGAAATTTAATTAAAAAGAATTTTTAATTCTTTAAAAATAAAGAGTTTCAATTAATAATTCTACCTTAATTTTGAAACGCTTCAATAGCATCTTTTGAAGCGTTTTAATTTGAATTCAAATATAATTTTATTGAAATTATTTTGAATAAATTTTAACTAGATAAATTACACGATGAAAGGATTTATTTTTATTGCAATATTAATTTTTAGTATTTTAAATGGCTATTCTCAAACAACTAATCCGGATATTTTTCTTGGCTATGATTATGGTAATAAATACACCTCACACTATAAAGTACTTGAGTATTTTGAAATGGAACAAAAAAATAACCGGGATCTTGTAAAACTGGAAACTTACGGTATCACCAATGAAGGACGTCCCTTATTCGCAGTGATCTTATCCACGGCGGAAAATATGAAAAATCTGGAATCCATCCGTACCAATAACTTAAGGAATGCAAGGGCCTTAAATGATGGGATCAAAGCGAACGTTACCGGTAAGGCAATTGTCTGGCTGAGTTACAATGTACATGGAAATGAAACCTCAGGGACAGAAGCCGCCATGAAAACATATTACGACCTGATGTCCAAAAGTAAAAATCATGAATTACTCAAAGATCTGATCGTCATCATCGACCCCTGCCTTAATCCAGATGGAAGGGAAAGGTATATTAACTGGTTCAATTCAGTTTCAGGCACTGCCCCTGATGTACTTCCCTGGTCACGTGAACATCAGGAACCCTGGCCGGGAGGCAGGACAAATCATTATTACTTTGATCTAAACAGGGATTGGGCGTGGCAAACACAGGTGGAATCGCAGGCCAGGATCAAACTTTACAACAATTGGTTGCCACAGATTCATGTAGACTTTCATGAACAAAATGTAAATAATCCTTATTATTTTGCACCTGCAGCTGAGCCTTTTCATGAGGCGATAACGCCATTTCAACGCAGTTTTCAGCGATCAATCGGGGTTAATAATGCAAAATATTTCGATGAAAAAAGCTGGTTATATTTTACCAATGAAAGATTTGATCTCTTCTACCCTTCTTATGGTGATACTTATCCTACTTATACTGGTGCTGTAGGAATGACCTATGAGCAGGCGGGTGGTTCAAGAGCCGGTACAAGAGTTAAAATTAAAGATGAGACCATTCTGACCTTAAAAGACCGTATAGAACATCACACCACAACCGGGCTGAGTACGATTGAGATCGCAGCGGGAAATGCATTGACATTAAATAAAGAATTTATAAAATATTACGACATTGCATTTATTGTTTCTAAAAAAGAATACAACACTTTTGTATTAAAATACAGGAACGAAGATGAACAGCGTTTTCAAAGTATCAGAAAATTGATGGATCTTAACAAGATTGAATATGGAACATCTTCAGGTACCATCTCCGGTTATGACTATCATTCAGGAAAAGAATCCAAATATACCATAGATGATAAAGATCTGATCATCAAAACACAACAATCCAGATCAACCCTGATTAAAGTTTTGTTTGAGCCAAAATCAATGTTATTTGATTCTATCACATATGACATTACAGCCTGGAGCCTGCCATATGTATATGGGATAAATGCCATCGCTTCTTATCAAGTCCTACCTGTAATTCCCGGGAAAAATGATGACAGTAAAAAAATGTTGCCTGAAAGTTATGGTTATGCATTACCCTGGAACGGAGGAGTGTCAACAAAGGTATTTACTCAATTACTAAATAAAAAAGTAAAACTGCGCTATTGCGAACAACCATTTGTATCTGACGGAATCACCTTTGACCGTGGCACAATATTGATATTGAACAATGGTGGCCAACCCAGATCTGAGATAAAAATAATTTTAGAGGAATTACAAAATAAATATAAAGTGAAATTCACACCTCTGAAAGGAGGAATGGTTGAAAAAGGATTTGACATGGGCAGTGACCGCATAAGATTCATCAAAGCTCCCAGGATTGTATTACTGTGTGGCGAAGGGACCGGCAGCAATGCTGTAGGTGAGGTCTGGCATCATCTGGACAAGGAACTTGAATATCCCGTAACCCTTGTCAATATTTCAAATTTTGAAAATATAAAATGGTCAGAAACGGATGTCATCATCATGCCGGATGGAAATTATAAATTTTTAAGAGAAAAAGAAATGTCAGAATTGTTACAGAACTGGATCAACCAGGGAGGAAAATTAATTGCCCTTGAAAGCGCAGTGGATCAACTTTCTGACCAGAAATGGATCAATCTGAAGAAAAGAAAATTTCCAAATGATTCGAGTGATAAGGACCCTTATAAGTTCCTGAAAATATATGAGAACAGGGAGAAGGACGAGATCAGTGATATCAGTCCGGGAGCAATCTACAAAGTGGAACTGGACAATACACATCCGCTTGCTTTTGGTTATCCTAAATATTATTTTTCATTAAAGCAATCTAACTCATTTTATGACTACATAAAAACTAGTGGATGGAATGTTGGCATTATAAGGTCAGAGCAACAAATTCAGGGTTTTGTGGGATCAAAATTAAAACCCAAATTCAAAAATTCATTCGTATTTGGCACCCAGGAAGAAGGGAGTGGTCAGATAGTATTTTTTACGGATGACGTATTATTCCGCAATTTTTGGGAAAATGGTAAGCTCATGTTTGACAATGCGGTGTTCCTTGTAGGACAGTGAAATTAGTTGAAAGTTGAGAGTTGAGAGTTGAGAGTGACGCGAAGATGAAACGGAAGCCTGATAAATATAAATCAAATACTCTAACGGAGCGGCTTATAGCTTATAGCTTACTGCCTAAAGCTCAAAG
>JAYUWT010000500.1:0-2947 GCA_043753405.1 Saprospiraceae bacterium
GTCCTTTTTCCTTTGACATCACAGAACTTATTAATCTGACACGAAGGTTATCAGGATAACAAAGTAATAATTCGAAATAATCATCTGATGCCACATCAGGCCGGATCACCATGAGATCAGCAAAGATCTTTTCAGGAAGTCCAAATAATTGGATTGCCTGGTCTATCAGATGGGCACCCAGATCATACAAGGTACCTGAACCCGGCAATGATCCTTCTTTATGTTCTTTGCCACCGGCATGTGTCCTGAATCTGTCAAATCTCATTTCAAATTCATGAACTTTTCCAATTGATCCTGCTTTGATGACTTTTCTTACAGCCATAAAGTCCCTGTCGTATCTCCTGTTTTGAAAAACTGTTAGTTTCACATTCCTTTCAGTGGCAAGACTTTTCAATTCTATTGCTTCTGCAGATGTGACTGTAAATGGTTTTTCAACGAGTATATTTTTTCCGGCAATTATTGCTGCTCTGGCATGTTCGAAGTGTAACTGGACTGGAGTGTTAATTACTACAAGATCGATGTTATCGTCCTTAAGCATGGAAGAGATGTTATGGACAATCCTGACATTGGGATATTCTTTTAATGATGCTGGATCTGAACGCCGGACGATGCTAGTTAAGTTGAATCCGGGATGTGCATCAAAAAAAGGGGCATGAAACAATTTTCCACTCATGCCGTAAGCACATAATCCAACATTATAAATTTTATTCACAAGCTTTGATTATGCCTTAGAAATATGAATAATTATCTTTTTTTATCAGTGGCCAGTACCATTTTGATCTTTAGTTTTGCACCGATTCCCATTACATCTATGAGGTCCTGAATAAGAAGTTCTTTATCAAGTCTCAGCATAATGGTAGGTTCTGTTACATTTTTAGTAAGATCGATGATGGCAAGTTCCAGATCATCATATTCATATTCTTTTTTATCTATGAAATATCTTTTTTCAGTTGTTACTGTCAGGGTGATCTGTTTTTTACTCAATACTTCAGTCGAACCTGATTTTGGCAACAAGATCTTTACTACATTTGGGTTAGCCACTGTGGACACAATAAGAAAGAATAGCAATAAAAAGAACATGATGTCACTCAACGAATCTGTAAAAACGTGAGGTTTGTTCCTTTTTCTATTATTTAATTTCATCAGATTATTTTGATAGCATTTTAATCGATTTTAACAAATACGTTATATCTATTATGCTTTTTGAAGTAAAACAGATCTGAAAGATTTAACCATTTCCTGCATTTTCAAAGCATATCGGTCGATCTTGGAATGTAATAACTGGTTACCGATGAATGCAAATATACCCACTATTAGACCCGCTCCTGATGCGATCATTTTTTCATAAAGACCTCCTGATATGACCCCAATGCTAATATTGTCCGTGACGCTGATGTTATAAAAGATCTTGATGATACCGGCAATGGTTCCGACGAAACCAAGCATGGGAGCTATTCCCGCTATGATACCAAGATAGTTTAATTTGCTTTCCATCTTACCCAACTCGATATTGGCGGTATCACTCATATAAGTTTCTATTTCCGAGTAGGGATAACCTATATATCTTATTCCTTCAGCGATGACCTTACCTATCGAAGTATTATTGGATTCTGCAAAATCTTGTGCGCCTTTTACATTGCCATTGGAAAGCATCGATTTGATGTTGTTGAAAAAATTAGCTTCCATTTTTGATAAGGCATTGATTGCCAGCCATCTTTCTATCATCAGTCCAAATGCAATGATTGAAAGGATCAACAAAGGGATCATGATGACACCACCTTTGAGCATTAATTCGAAAAAAGTAAGTTTGGTAGTTGGTAAGCTGATAACCTCAGTTGCAGTAGTATCTACTATTTGCAATAAAATCAATTGGAAAAGGTGCATAGACTATTTTTTGTTGCGTTGTTTTAATCTTAAAGAAACAAAGGTAATATATTTAAAAAATATATCATATGTTTTTTTAAATATTATTTTAACAGTTAAATTTTTGGGATTAGTTCATTTTCAAACGCTCAGCTTATGTAATTATTATAGAAAAATTTAGAATTCAATACGATTATTTCTTTTTGATGTTTTGCTGAAGAGCAAATAACAAGATTCCTGTAGCAATTCCTACATTGAGCGATTCTGCTGAATTTCCGGGTGCTGGCTCGATTTTAATTTTGTCATTCAATAAATTCAAGATCTTCGGGCTGATGCCATTCGATTCATTGCCTACTATCAAAGTCCCTGACCTGGGTTGTTTCCATTCATTGAGAGATACGCCTTCCAATGCAGCTCCGATCAAAGGTTTTCTTAATAAGGAGATTTCATCTTTGTGTAAAATAGAACAGTTGACCCTAAAAAAACTTCCCATGGATGCCTGTATCAGTCGAGGGTGGAACAGATCTACACTATCTTCAGATAGAAATACCTTTCGAATCCCAAACCATTCAGCAGTCCTGAGTATGGTGCCAATATTACCGGGATCACGTACATCATCCAAATATAATTCAAATGGGTATTTATTTTTAAATTGTATTTTATAATACGCTGACATTTCACAAATAGCCATGATGGGTGGAGGGGACACCATGGAAGACACTTTTTTTAATTGGGATTCATCAGCCCTGTAAATATCAAATGATTCTGATAATTTTGAAGGCAGAAGGTGATTTTCTCTCACTATCAGATGTTTGATCAACGCGGGGTTGTGGTCTATTAATTCGAAAACAATTTTATCACCCTCGACAATAAATAATTGGTACTTTTGCCTAAATTTTTTTGAAATTAGTGAAGCAAGCACTTTTAAATAATTTTTTGAAATTTTTTCGTTTATCATCAATAGATTATCTTGAATAAAAATGTGTACAAATATATCCTGCTGAGTACTTGTCTGACAAGCATGCTTCTACTATCAGGATGTAATGTTACCCAATTTTTAAGGGAAGACCAAGTATTATTGAAA
>JAYUWT010000501.1:0-2938 GCA_043753405.1 Saprospiraceae bacterium
ATGGTTCAGGAGATCATGGTCCTGGATTATACATTCAATTCAGAAGGAATGACATCCGTGCGCCAGGTAGCGTTTAAGAAAAATGGAAAGTTCCTGACCGAAGGTTATGGAGAGAGTTTTGAAAAGGATGGCAAAATGGTCTTTAAGAATATATTTACTTTAGATTTCACCGGCAAAACCATCCTTCAGGAAATAAATTGTCGTTGATGCCGAATATCACTTCACTCAGGACTCTTGCATTATCATTGCCTGAGACAACAGAGTTGCCACACTTTGAGAAAACTTCATTCAGAGTCAGGACAAAAATATTTGCCACATATGATGCTTCATCGGATCGTGCTTGTGTTAAATTGTCTGCGATAGACCAGAATGTATTCTCTCTGATCGATCCAAGTATAATTAACCCTATACCCAATAAATGGGGGAAACTAGGATGGACCTTTTTTGAATTAGAACGCGTGGACCAGAATATTTTAATAGATGCCCTTCAATTAGCTTATTGTGAAGTAGCGCCTAAAAAATTAGCTTCAGTGATTCTATCTGAACGAAATAATAATTTAAAAGAGATTTAATTGATATAGGTTATATTTATTCTTCTAATTAAATTTTTACTAATAATTGTAGGAAATTGAGGAAATTATACCTAATTATTTTATTCCTGTTCTCTGCTTCAATCATCAAAGCACAAATCATAAAAGTTAAACCATACTTGCAGGATGCCAGTCCTAACAATATCAGCATCTCATGGGAGACAGATTCAGGTGAAGAAAGTGTTGTCGAATGGGGATCCACAGAAGCTTTGGGAAATACTTCAACAGGTAATTCTGAAATATCCAGCGGGGAGTCCAGGATCCATGAGGTAGTAATCACCGGCCTTTTAAAATTTACCAAATACTTTTACAGGGTTAAAACCGGTACCGCGGTTTCAGAAATATATAGTTTTAAGACTCCGCCTTTCGCTTCGGACCATGAGCCTTTAAGAATAATTGCCATGAGTGATATGCAGCAGGATGGAGCATTTCCAGGCAAGTTTTCAGAAATAATTCATGAGGGAATTCTGACCTTTCTTGCCAGTCAGGGGGATGGGGAGGTAATAGACAATCTCGCCCTTGTTATAATCCCGGGTGACCTTGTCCAGGACGGCAATAATTACAATTCGTGGAAAAGTACTTTTTTTGATCCTGCATCAGACCTTTTCAGTAGGGTTCCGGTTTATCCTGTCCTGGGCAATCATGAAAGTAATTCAACTTATTTTTTCAAATATTTCAAATTACCTTCAAATGGAACCCCTGGTTTTGAAGAACACTGGTGGTATAAGGATTATGGAAATGTCCGCATTCTTGGCCTGGACTCCAACTTTCCCTTTACAAATCAGGCGCAGCTGGATTGGCTTGACGGTGCTCTTGCAAGTGCATGTGCTGCTGATTCCATCGATTTTGTTTTCGCCCAGATGCACCACCCTTATAAATCAGAGCTTTGGACACCAGGAGAGCTGGACTATACGGGTGAGATAATAGAACGAATGGAACAATTTTCAAGTACCTGCAATAAACCAAGTATCCATTTTTTTGGACACACACATGCCTATTCACGTGGTAATTCGCGTGACCATAAACACCTGTGGATCAATGTCGCGACAGCAGGCGGCTCAATAGACAACTGGGGAGAATTCCCCAATTTCGATTATGATGAATTTTCCGTTTCCGAGGATGAATATGGTTTTGTATCCGTGGAAGTAACTGATGATGTGGATCCAAAAATAACGATCAAAAGAATAAGCCGTGGAGACCAGAATGGCTCTAAAAATAATCCTGTCACTGATAGCCTGACAATAAAATTAAATCCAATAGAGGTGAATACACCTACTGCAATTTATCCTGTCAATGAAACAGTGATACCTGAATGTGTAATTTTAAAATCAGTTAATTTTAGTTCTCCGGCAAATAATTCTGTGCATGGACAAAGTCACTGGCAGGTGTCAACCCATTCTGATTTTAATAACCTTGCTGCTGAAAGTTGGAAGAATTTTGAGAACTGGTACAATGAAGTAAATACACAATCCGGAGATGACCTTACTGATGAAAAAATAGTAGGATTAAATGAAAACACTTCTTACTGGTGGAGGGTAAGATACAGGGACAGGGAATTGAACTGGAGTAACTGGTCAGCTCCTGTTGCATTCACCACGGGTACATCACCTTCTTCGTCTAATTTATTGCTCAATCCGGGAGCAGAAGACAGCCTGGCTTACTGGACCATTGCAGAAGGAGTAGTAGAGTCTTTACCTGATACAATTTGCGCCGGAACTAGTCCTCATTCCGGCCTTAGATACTTTGCTGTAGGGGGTTTGTGTGAGCATAGCCCCGTAGGAAGATGTTATCAGGATATAAATGTTTTATCTTATGATGATTCTATTCAGACCGGGATTTTCAATGTTACATATGGAGGTTATTTGTCTGATTTTGCTAACACGGATCTTCCCGAGATGAAATTATATTTTCTTAATGCTGAAGGTAATAAAATGGATTCAAGTAGCACGCTCTCCACACTAAACGCAACATGGACATTACTGAGTGAAAGGCTGGCAATACCATTGAACACCTCGACGATCAGATTTGAATTAAAAGGAACAAGAAATGCCGGAACAGATAATGATTGTTATTTTGATGACCTGTTTTTGAAAGTGGGGAGTGGCTTAACTGATTGTAATGAAACTTCATCGGTTATCAATCAACCTCTGATCTATGTGCCTGAATTAAAAATTACCCCCAATCCTGTTTCTTCCACAGCTACGATTTTTCTTCCGGGAAATTTTAAATCCATACAAATAATGGTTTCAGATCAAATGGGGGAAAAGGTTCATACACCGGTTGAAATTAACACAGATAAAATAATTATCAATACTGAAAATTTATTAACAGGAAGTTATTACTTCTGG
>JAYUWT010000502.1:0-2933 GCA_043753405.1 Saprospiraceae bacterium
CAAAATGCCAATCTTAGAATTTGATCTGCCTACGCCTGATCATTCAATTATAAAAGTTATAGGAGTTGGAGGCGGCGGAAGCAATGCTGTCAACCATATGTACAAGCAAGGTATTGTCGGTGTGGATTTCGCCATCTGCAATACTGACAATCAGGCTTTAGACCTGAGCCCTATACCAACTAAAATTCAATTAGGCCCTGGGCTTACAGACGGACGTGGTGCCGGCTCCAGGCCTGAAGTGGGCAAACACGCATGCCTCGAATCAATAGAAGACGTGCAGTTGTTTCTTTCACAGCACACCAAGATGTTATTCGTGACTGCAGGTATGGGAGGTGGTACCGGAACAGGTGCTGCTCCTATTATCGCAAAGGCTGCGAGAGAACTTGGAATTCTGACAGTTGGCATCGTGACCCTGCCTTTTACCTTTGAAGGTAAACTAAGACAAAGGTTTGCGCAGGAAGGACTGGATGAGTTGAAACGAAATGTGGACTCTATTATCATTATTTCCAATGACAAACTGCGCGAGATCCACGGCAATCTTGCTATATCTGAAGCTTTTGCTCAGGCAGATAATATTTTAACCACTGCAGCTAAAGGTATTGCGGAGATCATAACAATTGCGGGTTATATCAACGTAGACTTCGAAGATGTGAATACCGTAATGCGTAATAGTGGCGTTGCCATCATGGGATCTGCCCTTGCTGAAGGTGAGGACAGAGCAAGAAGAGCTGTTGATATGGCCTTGAACAGCCCTTTACTTGAAGATAATAACATCAATGGTGCACAAAACGTATTGCTCAACATCACATCAGGAAATAAGGAAGCCACAATGGATGAGATCTCTGAGATCACTGAATTTGTTCAGGAAGAAGCCGGTATCAATACCAATATCATATGGGGAAATTGTTATGACGAAGGCCTTGGTGACAAGATCAGTGTAACATTGATAGCCAGTGGTTTTGACAAAGGCAGAAAAACAGGTGACCTGAATTCGGCTAAGATCACAGTTTCACTGGATGATGAGAAAGAAGCTATGTTCAACAAAGATGATGCACGCATGGATCTGGATACAACAAATTCAAATATTGTTGATTTTACAAAACAGAATATTTTGGATACAGCTGACAGATATGTTCAGTCTCATACTTCAGAACCATTCATGAACAAGGATAACAAACATGGTGAGGAAGAAAAAAGGAAATTGGTAGATCAGGAACAATGGAAAAATGATCTTAGAAAAAATGTTTCCCGTGTTAGATTATCAAATGCCCATACCATCGTAGAATTAGAAAATACTCCGGCTTATGTAAGACGACGCGTAGTATTGGAAGAAGTACCGCATAGCAGTGACAGGAATTATTCAAAATGGACCATTAATGCGGATGACGAATTAGTCATACGCAATGACAATCCATTTCTGAGGGATCTTGCTGATTAAGAAAAATTCGATAAAATTTCTATTACCCAATTTAGTCTATCCATAGGCGACCGGGCTTCGGATGCTTAGTTAGCTACTTTAGCCCGCTATAAGATTGTATTATTAGTTAGGTTTATTGTTCAAAGGCAGTCCTCTCCGGCTGCCTTTTTATTTTCTAAATGTCTTATTAATTTAATTAAAAGTGGAAACGTAAAAAATACGATCCAGATAGCAGTGATCTTTGGTACAATTTGAAAATAATAATTAATAGTAAATAACGATCCTGCAAATAGGATGCACAACAATGAATGCAAAATATTCACCTGTTCTTCTGAATACCTTTTGATATGGTCTTTCCGCAAAATACCTATAGAATTAAAATAGGCTTTATTAAAAAATTCATTTTTACCGGGAAAAAACCTGAGCAACAATAAAATATTCTGCAAAAAATAAATACTGGAAATACCCAGTAAAAAATAATTAATTGCAATCAGTAATTCTTCATTTATATTATTTACTTCATCGAAATGTTTTCCTAAAAATACTCTGTAAGTGTTGTCTATGGCAAAGATCAACATGATCACAGAGCTGTAAATACTCAGATAAAATCTATTGCCGGGAGTTAATTTATTATATGAAAAGGCATTGTAAATTGGAAAGATCGAACATAATATAAATAATAAAATAATTATTTTAAAAATTAAATGCAGATTAAATAACTCATCAATTTCTACGATGTAATATATGATCGCTACAGACTGTAATAATGTGATACCTTCTGTTAGTTGTGCAATTGTTTTATTCCCCCAGAATGCCAGTGAGCCTATCATATAAATTAAGAGAAATACATAAGGCCAAGTCTCAAAGTGTGATGCAAAGAAGTATGTTGCTTCATCGTCCTTGGGAATAAATGAACAGAAACTGAGGACATAGGCGGTGATTGAAATTGCGAGGATCAGTTTCCAATCCTTTGTAACCCTTATTGATTCAAAAAATAAACCGGCAAATAAAATAATTATTCCCAATGAATATATCTGCAACCCTGACCTGTTTGCCCAATAAATAATAAAAATATTTGAGATAAGGAGGACGATGGCTCCGATCCATATGGCTGGTTTTAATTTCATTTTTTTAGCGCGTTAGCGTTTTGGCGCTTTGGCGTGGTAGTTTTAAAAGAATAGTTTTCTTAAAAAGCCTCCCCCTCCTCCAAAGCTAGGGTTTATACACAACTTTTTTAAACCGCTCTTTCAGAGCTCGTAAACCACGCTAACGTTACCCAGCACTTTGCACTGGGTTTTGTAATTGTGGCCTTTCAGGCCGTAATTTGTGCAAAATAATTTTGATTTTTATTACTCATTTTTTGAAATTTTAGATCTGTGCGGTAGTGGCCTTGTAAAATTTAGTGAATGAAAGTAGAAAATGCCAAAAAATAGCAAATTCCTACACAGCGGAGGCACGGAGCCTTGTAGGGTTTGCGTAATTTTTTGAGCATTTTCGGAATGAGTGAGCGTTAAAA
>JAYUWT010000503.1:0-7445 GCA_043753405.1 Saprospiraceae bacterium
GTTCTGTCCTTTATAAATCACTTGGCCAGGAAGTTGAATATTATGCAATGCTCGATAAACTTGGGGTGCTTTATTCAAGATTATATAACTATAAATTAGCAATAACGAATCTAAAGCAGGTTACGGATTATTATTTATCAAAAAAAATGTACCGTCCTTATGCCCTTGCAATGAATCAATTGGGAATGGCATATAGTGGTAACAATCAGGATGAAGAAGCAAGAAAATGTTTTATTGCAACATTGGAAGTTAACAACAGTATATTAAAAGATACAACTATTGAAATCGAAAATAAAACAAACTTAATAAAAAATGACATTAAGAGTAAGAATTATGAACGAGCTTTAAAATTTGCTAAAAGCAATGACCGGCTCTTTTCACGAAATGCTAATGACAGCCTGAACGGCTATAATAACTTCCTCATAGGACAGATATATTATTACTTAAATGATTATAACAAAGCTGTTTCTTACTTTGAAAAATCTGAACCTTCCTTGGTGAAACAATCGAAATATCAGGAATTACCTGAGCTGTACAAGATGATGCTGCTTGTATATGTAGAGATGAGAAATAAAGAGAAAATAGCTTCGGTCCTGGACAAATATATTAATATAGTCAACGAAGTTAAAAATACGGAAATCGTTAAATCCGGTCAGGAAATAGCCCAACGTTTTGATTCTGAAAATAAAGACCTGGTTATAAAACAACTGGAAAATGAGAATGAATTAAAGACATTGAATGGCAAGCAACAAAGGATCATGATCTACATCCTGATCTTTGCTTTTTTTGCAACGATTCTCGCAGTATATCTCACTTATAGAAATTATACCAACAGGTTTCGCACCAATCAGATCATCAATCAGCAACGCAATGAGTTGCAGGATCAACAATTGAAAGAAATTGAAAAAGATGGACAGATCAAAGCTATGGAGTCAATGTTGCTGGGTCAGGAAGCTGAAAGAAACCGGATAGGTAAGGATCTTCACGATAGTTTGGGTGCGATGCTCAGTACTATTAAACTTCAGATGAGTGCCAATCAAGGCAATGATAATAATGGCCAAAATCCTGCTTTAAAAAAGACAAAAGATATGATCGATGAGGCATGTGAAGAAGTCCGTAAAATCTCACGTGATATGATGCCGATCACTTTATCTAAATATGGATTGCACACTGCGCTTGAGGAACTGATTGAGAAATTTACATTCGAAGGTAGCCCTACAGTAATTTATCAGGCTTTTGGAATCAACAGGAGTTCAGACAGAGATCTTGATCTTTTTGTTTTCAGGATCGTACAGGAATTGGTAAACAATAGTGTAAAACATGCTCAAGCCCAGGAGATCATCATTCAAATTAATTACCTGGAAGATATAATGATGATCACCGTAGAAGATGATGGTAAAGGATTTGTGTATGATCAATCATTGTATCAAGGCATGGGGCTGAAAAATGTAGAATATAGAGCCCAATATCTGAAAGGTAAGTTTAGTGTAGAATCAGGTCCGGGACATGGCACCATAATGGTAGTAGAAATACCTATTAAATCCTTCAAACAAAAGGAGATCCCAGTGTCTAATTCATAATAATTAATACTTTCACCTTTTAAAAACTTTGCGGGAAAAGCTGCAATACGCACACAGGAAATTATAAACCACCTTGCATGTATTTTCTGTATTATCTTTGAACCTCTATTGAAACAACCAAAAAATTTTACTGTGTAGAATGAATAGATCACTTCCTGATTTTGATAATACCGAAATAGCTTTTGCAACCCAAACCAATGCAGAACTGAAAAAAATGCATTGGTTATTCGACAAAATGAACAAACCATGGCTTGTCAATTTAGGTTCAAAACTCGGAATGTTTGCCATGAAGATCAATTTTCCTTTTACTCAGATGATCCTAAGAAATACTTTATTCAAGCAGTTTTGTGGGGGGAGGACTTTACTTGAATGCCTTCCGGTGGTTGAAAAATTAGCTACTAAAGGAGTTTACACGATCCTGGATTATGGAGCTGAAGCTAAAGATAATGAAGAGGATTTTAATCTGACTATGAATCAAACAATCAGATCTATTGAATTTGCTGCTTCACAGCCTTACATAACTGTGGTTAGTAGCAAAATAACCGGATTAGGAAGGTTTGAATTGTTAGAAAAAATGGATAGAAAAGAAATTTTATCTCTTGCTGAGCAGGAAGAATTTAATTCTATTATGAAAAGGATCGACTCTATATGTTACAATGCACATTCAAATAATATGGGTATTTTTATTGATGCTGAGGAAACATGGATCCAGGATACAGTAGATATAATAGCTGACAAAATGATGGCCCGTTATAATAAAGAAAAACCTGTAGTTTATAATACCTTCCAAATGTATCGCAAGGCAAGTTTGCAGTTTCTCAAAAGCTCTCATGAGAAGGCTAAAAATGAAAATTATATTTTAGGGGCAAAAATAGTTCGAGGAGCATACATGGAAAAAGAGCGTAAAAGAGCTGAAACATTGGGGTATGAATCTCCTATTCAGGATTCGAAAAAAGACACTGATACGGATTATGATAAAGCTATGGTATACTGTATTGAGAATATTGAAGTGATCGCATCATGTTGTGCTACACACAATAAGGAATCGTCTCAATTGTACGCACATCTGATATTCGGCAAGGGTATTGACGGTGATCATCCCTATATTATGACCAGCCAATTATATGGTATGAGTGATCATCTGACATTTAATCTGGCAAATGCCGGTATTACAACTGCCAAATATATGCCATTCGGCCCCATGCAAGATGTCATGCCTTATCTTATGCGCAGAGCTCAGGAAAATACTTCTGTAACGGGCGATATGAGCAGGGAATTTCAGTATATCAATAACGAAATTAGTAGACGGGGAATTTAGGAATCAAATTATTTAAGATTAAGGGCCAGAAAAGCAAATATCTGAGCTCCCAGGATCAGACAATCCTCATCCACATCAAACGTGGATGTATGAACTCCACTGGTTATTCCTTTTGATTTATTGCCTGTGCCCAGTCGGAAAAAGCAACCAGGGATCTTTTGGGAATACCATGCAAAATCTTCCGATGTCATTCGAAGAGGTATTTGTTCTACTGACTTTGCCCCTAACCATTCTGAAGCCTTTTCAATTGCAAATTGAGTTAATTCTTCATTGTTGATGAGTACAGGATAACCTTTGACAATATTGACAGCAGCTTGTCCTCCAAAACTCTCTGCGACCCCGTGGCAAGTCCTGATGATCAGATCGTGGGCAGCATGCCTCCAGGTTTCATCCATTGCTCTGAAGGTCCCTTCCAGCATTACTTCATTCGGAATAATATTGGTAGCTCCACCTACACTGTTGATCTTCCCGATAGATAAAACACAGGGTGAAGTAGGTGAGCACTTTCGGCTTACTACTTCCTGAAGGCCAATAATAATATTAGAAGCTATGTAAATTGGGTCGATCGTGTCCTGCGGCATAGCTGCATGTCCACCTTTACCAATAATTGAAATGTAGAGTTCATCAGCTGAGGCCATATATATCCCGGATCTAAAACCTACACGGCCTGTTTCCATAGAAGGATATACATGCAGGCCTATAATTCCTTTTGCTTTTTTAATATCGATCGCTCCTTCACTCAACATTATGGAGGCACCTCCGGGTAATTTCTCCTCAGCAGGTTGAAAAATAAATTTGACACTAGTTTTTAATTGGTCTTTTAATTGACTGATGATTTCAATCGCGCCAAGTAAACATGTCATATGTACGTCATGTCCGCAGGCATGCATGATACCTTCATGCTCAGAACAATATTCACTATTATTTTGCTCCTGAATGGGTAATGCGTCCATATCGGCCCTAAATACAAAATAAGTACCATCATCTTCTGCACTTTCAATGGTAGCCACGATACCATGACCTGCCCAACCTTCAGTATATTTTATTTCTCTGAGATCCAGCCATTCTTTTATAAACTGAGCTGTGAGCTTCTCTTCGAAAGATAATTCCGGTTGTTTGTGTAAATGTCTGCGCCACCTGACCAACTCTGGTTGAAGTGTCTTGCTTATATCTAAAATTTTAGTTTTCAACAGGATTTCATTAAAAAATTAATTCATTTGGTTCATTGCTACTACACCGGGCAACTCTTTTCCTTCTATCATTTCTAACATCGCACCGCCGCCTGTAGATACAAAACTTACATCATCGTCCAGTTCAGCCTGGGTAATAGCAGCTACGGAATCACCACCTCCTACCAGAGTGAAAGCGCCTTTATCTGTCGCTCTTGCCAATGCTTTTGCTATAGAAATAGTGCCTTTAGAAAAGTTTGGAAATTCAAAAACTCCCATAGGTCCATTCCAAAGAATAGTTTTGCTGGTCATGATCGCGTCTTCAAATAATTTAATAGAATTTTCGCCTAAATCAAGCCCCATCCAATTATCCTGAATTTTATATATATCGCATTCAACCGACAATCCATCATTGCTGAATAACTGTGTCACTTTAGAATCAACAGGAAGAATAAATTCAACATTTTTATTCTTTGCTTTTGTTATTAGTTCAAGTGCAAGATCTAACTTATCAACTTCGCAAAGGGAAGAACCGATCGCTCCACCCTGAGCTTTTATAAAGGTAAAAGCCATTCCACCGCCTATGATTATTTTATCCACTTTATCCAATAAATTTTCAATTAATGCAATTTTATCAGAAACTTTGGCCCCACCTACTATGGCGCAAAATGGCCTTCTCATATCTCCCAAAATTTTTGAAATATTCTCTACTTCTTTATCCATCAGAAAGCCAAAAGATTTGTGCTCCGGGTTAAAAAATCGTGCTATAGTAGCAGTAGAGGCATGTTCACGATGAGCAGCGCCAAAAGCATCATTTACATAATATTTACCCAGTGATGCCATATTCTTAGCCAGTTCAATTTCACCTTGTTCTTCTCCTTTGTAAAATCTTGTATTTTCCAGTAAGATCACTTTATTTCTATCAGATTTATTGATCTCATCTATTATAGAAGGTTCAGTAAGTGGTGTTTCAATGAAAATGACCTCTTTATCTAAATTTTTCTTCAGTGAATCAACAACATGGATCAGGGAATATTTAGCTTTTGTAGTACCATCAATATTCAGATCTTTCAAAGGCCTCCCCAAATGGCTCAAAAGAACAACTTTTGCACGTCGTTCCAATAAGTCCTTAATGGTGGGGATCGCACCTTTTATCCTGGTGTCATCCGAGACCTTCAAATTCTCATCAAAAGGAACATTGAAATCAACTCTAATGATGACTGTTTGATCTTTTAAATTGACATCTTTAAACATAATTTTTTCTCAAATATAAGTTTATAAAGTATTTAATCAAAGTCCGGGATGCAATAAAGATCCAGGTATATCATATTATAAAAAAATAACATCTATATCCAATGTAATATCCTGACAAAAAAAAAGAGGAAATCAAATGATTTCCTCTTAGAATATTTTTTTGAAAATATTTTAATTAATATCCGGAATTTGCATTACCTGAATATTTATTTCCCTTCCTTGATGAACCCGGTGTATTATCACCTGCATTCGGTCCGGTAGGAGCACCTTGTTCTTTGTCTTCCGGTGTAGCAACTTTAAATTCAACTCTACGATTGATATATTGTTGCATTTCCTTTTGTCTTGTAATATTGTGAGAAGCCGGAAGATTAGGTATGATCGGCTCATCCATTCCATTATATTGAAGGATGAAACGTTCTCTTGGAATGTTGTAAGTACTTACTAAATGATCCACTGCAGCTTTAGCCCTGTTGTAAGACAAAACTGTATTGTAGTCAGCTCCTAAACGTGTATCAGTATAACCTGCAGCAACAATCTTTAGATCAGGATGTGACATCATGACCTCAGCAACTGCTTGTAGTTGTGGATAATATTCAGGTTTAACAAAATATTTATCAAGATCAAAATGTATCATAGGTAGCCACCAGTCATTCTTAGCATTTTTCATTATTTCGTTCAATCTGGACTCAGTAACAGGTTTGTCAGGAATAATAGCTACTCCTCTTGCATCCACTTCATAACCCGGAGGAGAATAAGGCTCATCGTCCTTATAGTCAGCAATACCATCTTTATCACTATCTAAAGTAATACCACGGGTATCTACCGGAGCTCCTGATGGAGATTCTTTTTCCTGGTCGATCATATCAATAACACCGTCACCATCTGTATCAGTCAGATCAAATTTAGGTCTTTGCTTAAGTTCGGCAACATCATTAAGTGTTCCATCAAGCGGATTCAACCAATACAGAGGCTCAGTTCTTTTATCAAAGCTTCCGATATTAATTCCTACTCTTAGTGAAGTGTACTGACCATTATCATTATCATTAGTTTGATCCACAGCTGATCTGTTAATAAAACCATCCCAAGCGTCATAATCAGCCCAAATAAATTTGTGTTCTATTCCAATATTAAGCCTTTTCGTAATTTTTCTGGAGATTCCAACAGAAATAGGAACCTGAACAGCTATTTTACCATTATCAAAAAAACCACTAACACCTCGTTCGTTTTCTACAGAAGTTTCATAATCATCATCCATAGCATCTTTAATCTTTTGAACATTGTCAGCGTATTTATCCTTATTGTTCAATTGAAGAGCCTCCCAGTTAATTATAGATCCACCTTTCTCATTGTTTACCTTAGTATCAATTGAAAGCACGCCAAGACCAAGTCCAGCATACAGATTCCATTTGTTACGTTCTTTATGGAACAACAAATTTCCTAAGTTGACAATTCCTTCTACAGAACCACCTATAGTCGTATTTTTATAATTTCTATACATACCATTGGTTAATGATCCTCTATTTGGAAGTTGCTCTTGTGCGATAATATCACCACTTGTAAATCTATCATCATATCCTTTAGTGGTGGAATAAATTCCATCAACTCTAATTGATAAAGCATAAGTAATAGCTTTTCTAATGTGTATACCAGCACCCCAGCCAGGTAGGACTTTTGTCGGAACATCACCACTTATGCTAAATCGGCCTGCGTGGAGACCGATTTCCCACATGTTTTTAGGTTTTGCTGAATATTTGCTTTGACCAGCCCTCCATTCTTTATTTTGCTCTGGATTAACGGTCATTTCGTCAGTTATCACTGGCGACTTAAATGATTCACTTTGTGCATTCACTTCCGAAAAAGTGCTCATTAATACAACTGTGAATAGAAATAAATAAACTCTTTTACTCATAGGGATTTATTTTATTAATAGTATTATTTACAAAATTATTATACAATTATGAAAGAGCAAAAGTATAATTATTTTTCAAACTACAATAATTTAACGAATTTTAATATGTTTGCATTTAATACTAAGATTCAAAAAATGTTCGAAAAATATAAATTTAATGCACCTAATCCAATAAGAAATTCTAAAATTTCGAATCTTCTAACTGAACCAGATTT
>JAYUWT010000504.1:0-2931 GCA_043753405.1 Saprospiraceae bacterium
GGGATCAGCCGGGATGGATTACCTTCAGTGCTGATGGAAAATATGTATATCCCTCTACAGGTGAAGTGATAGATGCAAAATCAAAGAAAACACTTTTAATACTACATGATGAGCTCGGTATACCTGTGCAGAGTGAAAAAATGGTGGAAATAGATATGAACAATGGTGTGGCAGTGACTGCAGGAGATCAATTTGGAGTGGGAGGGGTTAAATAGGTAGATTGGATATCGCTTCGCGACAACCAGTAAGCTATATTGAACCACTAAGGACAGAAAGGAGCACTAAGTTTAATTTCAATTGGTATTAGTGTGAAGGTTATTGCTTCGCAACAACAGAATTGGTGGTGTTATTATTGCCATTGAAGACACTGGAAGCACTGAAAGAATTTTTCTCTTAGTGTTTATTAGTGGCCTTAGTGGTTAATTATTTTCTGGGACCATAGTGATATACTTTGCCACCGTGTTCTAATGCTCCGAGATCCGGTGCTCGTCCCTGGTAATCATCATTAATATTGGGCAATATAACGCCCTGATCTATAGCTTTGGAATCAGGTTTTAATCTAAAATCATACCCGCTCAGCAGGTAGACTTTACCCTTAATTTTTGGATCCGGCAATGTCACACGGTTGAAAATGCTTTCATCCAGTTCAATTCCATGTGATTCGAACCCAGTAGCAGTCGATAGTTCACTGAGTGACTTGTATTCATTCCATTTTAATTCAGATTCGTCACAGTTATTTAATGAGTCGGCGAGGGGAAATCTAAGTCTGATATTTGTTTTGTTTTTATTTATTATTCTATATCCATTATAATCCATGGTAGAATATCGAGTCAGGGTAGTAGCAGAAAATACCGGCCTTGTATCATCCGGTGCTATAAACAGATTATTCTTAAAATGACCATTGGAAAAAGAGACTATACCTACATTAGATACAAATGTATTATTCAATGTATAAATGCCCGATGGTCTCACTGTATATTTCATGGAGGTACCTGGTGTATTATAACATATATTGCGAATGAAGTACACCGGCCCACCGAATACCGGCTGTCCACTCAGTGATGCATGATATGAATTAAAACATCTGTTTTCAAACACACGTATATTATGTGAGCCCCCATCTGCTTCGATAAAATCATCAGACATGTTAAAAATATCATTTCTATAAAAATCTATAGACACACATTTTTTACTTGCTTCCGGTTGACCATGAGTATCTATACAAATGCCATCATGAAAATGAGAAATAGAATTATTGCAGACCACATGTGACTGACCATATACTTTTATGGCATAGTACGAAGTTAGTTTTTCAGGCTCTTTAAATCCAGCCCAGCCAATAAGCGTATCCGGATCATGTCTGCCAATAATGGTGTTATCAGCTATATAAAAATCTTTTGAGTCTTCACTATAGCACATTATGCCAATACCGATGTCTTCCATTTTACAGTTTTTTACCGCCAGTCCTTTACTGCCCATTACATTTTTTAGTCCCGCATAGAACGCGATATCCGTATTGCGTATCGTAATCCCTTCAAAAATGTGATAGTCTGCAGCCATCACATCAAATAATCTGTATGAGCCATCACCATCAAATAGAACTTCGCCATCGCCGGCAGCTTTTATTGTAATTGGTTTCTCAGGTGTGCCTTTTTGAGTAAATACATAAGCACCGTGAAAATCAAGTGCGAGACTATCCGCATATCTCAATCTGTTTGCCTTATAGAGTCCGGCATGAACCAGAATTATATCTCCCGGTTGCACTCGGGCATCGGGCACATTCCACCAATCACCCGTATTTCCTTCACCATAATAGGCGGCATTCAATCCTGTATAGGCCGGACTTTGCCTTGTCCCTATATACCCTGGTGGATAGACATGATACGTTTTGCCATGCTCATATGCAACGGGTATTCCCTTTGTTTTAATGGTAACCAATTGTTCTTTTACCCCCTCTACTCCATCTGCATCCTGCAATAAAAATTTGCATTCATAATATGTATCGGGCAATAGATTAAATATACTTCCGGCAAACATATTTTCGGTAGTATACACCCATCTCTGCTCATGACCATATATTTTCTCACCACCTATGCGGAGCAATGGCAACGCCTCATTCCAATTATCTGTGCCCTTTTTTCTATACGATACACGTACTATAGCATTTCTATTTTCATCACCGGCTAAATACCATTCAAAGCCGGCGCATTCCAATGTGGGTGGTTCGACTATGAATTTATTTGTTTTTGTTTTATCGGCATGGCCGAATTTTAAAAATAGGTGATCTATCGTTTGACTGATATTGAAGTCATACCAAAAAACAAAGATCAATATTGCTTTGATGTACATCATGAGATAAGATAATTGATTAGCATTATGAATATACTCACTTCTTACTCCAAATTAAAAATTAAGTCCTTCAAGTATTCTTGTTTGTTTTTATCCTAAACTAATAATATTAGATCAATGCATACTTTGATGATACTTTTATCTTATTTTTGAAATATGCGTATGAAAAAATTCAATTGTTCACTATCGATTTACTTTTTGTTAGTATCCCTCATTTGGACAAATACATTAGATGCTCAGGAGGTGGGCATCATCATGGGTACAGCCCGGCAAATGATGCAAAACCCTGAAGAAGGACTGATAAAACTGAAAGAGATGGGTATAAAACATATAGAAGGTGCCGGCGCCAGAGGCATGAATAGAGTAGAATACAAAAAACTACTGGATAAATATGGATTTGATGTAGTAGCCAGTGGAGTGACATTTGAAAAATTGGAAAATCCGGACACTATAAAAACAATCATAGATAATTTAAAATTCTATGGTGCGGAGTATGCCGTATGTTATTGGATACCGCATACTGGTGATGACTTTACATTTGCCGATATGGAAAAAGGAGTAGCCGTATTCAATAAAGCAGGA
>JAYUWT010000505.1:0-2928 GCA_043753405.1 Saprospiraceae bacterium
AATACTTATTGACAAGTTTGCGAGTCTCCAGAGTTGGAGCAAGTCTCCCGACACGGTTGGCGCGAGTCTCCCGACTCGTGCCCTTTCGAAGTACTATTAATTACCTAGCGCTTTTGCAACCTGCTCAGCAGCCTCTTTAAGTTCGATCGCTGACTGAACTTTAAGGCCGGATTCATCGATCATCTTTTTTGCTATCTCAGCATTTGTGCCCTGCAATCTCACAATGATTGGAACAGGAATATCACCAATGTTTTTATAAGCTTCGATAATACCCTCTGCTACACGGTCACATCTTACGATTCCTCCAAAGATATTGATGAGAATGGCCTTTACTGAAGGATCTTTCAGAATCAGGTTTAATGCACTTTCTACCCTTTTTGCGTCTGCTGTTCCACCTACATCGAGAAAATTGGCAGGAGCTCCACCGATCAATTTGATCATGTCCATTGTAGCCATTGCCAGACCTGCGCCATTGACCATACAACCAACATTGCCATCCAGTTTTACATAATTGAGGTCAGCTTCTTTAGCTTCAAGATCTGTAGGATCTTCTTCTTGTTTGTCATAGGACTCGTCGAGATCCTTATGCCTGTATAATGAATTCTCATCGATGGAAACCTTGGCATCTACTGCTACTATGCGATCATCACCCGTTTTTAGCATAGGATTGATCTCAAACATGTCTGCATCAGAGCCAACATAGGCTTTATAAAGCTTGTCAATAAATCCAAGGAATTCTTTGAAAGCATTTCCTGACAATCCCAGGTTGAAACCGATCTTCCTGGCCTGAAAAGGCAATAAACCCAATACTGGATCTATTAGTTCGTGTAATACAAGTTCTGGTGTTTCCTCTGCCACTTTTTCTATATCCATTCCTCCCTGAGTCGAGTAAACGATTACATTTTGAGATGATGCCCTGTCTAATACTATAGAAATATAATATTCTTTATTGGCTGAAAAGTCAGGAGCATAAGAATCTTCAGCTATGAAAATTTTTCTGACTAATTTCCCTGAACCTGTCAATCCACCGTGTGTCTGAGGTGTTTTAAGATACATGCCAATGATGCTGCCGGCTTCTGCCTTGAGTTCATCCAGGTTTTTAACAAGTTTAACTCCTCCACCTTTACCTCTACCGCCTGCATGGATCTGCGCTTTGACAACTGCATAAACGGAACCAAATTCTTCATTCACTCTTTTGAAAGCAGCTATTGCCTGATCGACATTATCAGCCACTATGCCTCTTTGAATAGCTATGCCATAGCTTTCTAATAATTCTTTACCCTGGTATTCGTGTAAATTCATTTATATGATATTAGGATCTGTGATCATTATTTATTTCAGTAATATTGATTCTAAAATGAAGGTCAGTTATTAAAATGCAATAATACAAAACTATTTAGAGGACTATTAATTTTCTATAAGAAGAATGCTCATAAAATCAAAAATGCCCGCCATCAATTAATGATGAGGGGCATTAAATTATGTCTGTAATAATTTGAGAAGGTAATTACTGAACAAATAGTTTTTTACTTGATATACCATCTTTACTTGAAATAGTAACCAGATAAACGCCCGGCTTAAGATCTGTATTATTCAGAACGAGGTTGTTTTCTCCAATAGACAATTTTGTTTTTGCCATAGAGCTGACTTTTCGTCCATCTGTAGAAAATAATGAAATATTCACCTCAAGATATGATTTGGTATTTATACTTATGTTAATATCATTTCCATTTTGAACCATATTAGGTATAATAGCCCAATCGATCACTTCCTTAATCTCATCATTTGCCAAAACATTGACCAAAGTAAATGCCTCATAGCCTATGGCTGAATTGCATGTATAATAAGGATTGATTGCAGTCACTCTCCAAAAACCAAATTCTGTTCCGGCATTAAAGAAATTCGCCGGTATAGTATATTGATTGGTATTTACGAGCTCTCCGGTGGTTACAGAGGAACCGAAAGATTTATTCTTAGCGTATTCCACCAAATAAGCAGTTGCTCCAGGCACAGCATTCCAGTTCAGTATAATAGGTGCGCTTCTTAGCGCTTGTGCTGAGTCTATTGGAGAAGTATATGTTACCCCTTCAGCAATAGTTAAGGCATTTGGCACATAAGTAGTCTTTAAATAATCTCTTTTAACTCCGGCAAGATCTGCCTTAATAACATTTTTTTGTCCTTGTGTAAAATGATAATCTCCACAACCAAAGAAATAACTCATATAATTATCCTGAGAAGGTCTGATTAGTTCGTCATTGCGATCGAAGACATCCAGATTAAAAGGTGGACAATCATTATCCCAGCTAAATCCAAAATTGTAGTCTGGCGGAGTATCACAAATTTTATCAGCCGCTGTTGTACAATTGCTCTTATTGACCAACTCTACAGGAACAGCATAAGTAGGAGCGATCAAAATTGTAACAATATTTCCATATTCCTCCTCAGTCCACGGATCATGGTCCCAACCATAAAAAGTATGATTGAGCGAGAAAAAATGGCCTAATTCATGCGAAGTGGTTTGAGAAATTTCATTAAATTCTGAGTTTTTTATTACCAATAGATCATTTGCAGGGGTATAAAATCCAAGAATGGAGCCTGGCTGATCTGTCATGATATCCGATACTAAAAACATATTTAATGCTTTTGAATCTTTATTGATACGGAGAATATTTCCACCTGAACTTCCCTGTGGATCCGTATTTGCGACATCATTGTTTAAATATTTTATGTCATCTTTTATGAAAAATTGAATCTCCTGATCAGCAAAGTCCTGATTGATCTTGCACAATAATTTCAAGATGCTTTTGATTGGGACTCCTCCGGTACCTGCAGTATTTCGAACGATCGTAAACCTTATTGGCACATATCGCACTGCCCTTTCAGTAATAACTCCACCATGATCTTTCAGAAAGGAAATATTCTCATCCA
>JAYUWT010000506.1:0-7434 GCA_043753405.1 Saprospiraceae bacterium
TGACGGATTAAGCAATGAGGAGATCGTCGGCAAATTATTTATAAGTCTCAATACAGTAAAAACACATTCCTCCAACATCTTTATTAAATTGGATGTAAAAAGACGCACTCAAGCGGTGGAAAAAGCCAAACGGTTAAATATCATACATTAGCAGAAATCATACTTTAGTATGAAAAATCTTTGAATCTGATAAAATCCCCCTAAAGGGTGAGGTAAAATGCGGAAGCCCGCTTTAGTTTTGCCACATATAAATTTTTAAATAAATAAATATTATGAAAAGAAATAGTTTAGTGTTCGGAACTATAGCCGGAGTTATAATCAGTGTGTTCATGGGAGTTTCAATGGCAATCATGTCCTGTGGCAGTGGTGACATGGATGGTGGAACCGGCAGTATGATCATTGGCTTTAGTGCCATGGCAGTTGCATTTTCCTTTATATTTGTAGGCATTAAAAACTTCCGTGACAAACAAAATGGTGGAATGATAACATTTGGCAAGGGATTTCTTCTCGGCCTGATGATAAGTCTTATAGCTTCTACGATTTATGTTATCACGTGGGGTATTGAGTTCCACTTCTTTATGCCCGATTTTATAGACAAGTACTCCGCTATGCAGGTCAAACAACTGCATGAAGGTAATATGTCGGGCGAAGCATTGGACAAGGCTGTTAAAAATATAGAAAGTACCAACTACAATTACAAACACAATCCTTTTTTCTTTGCGATGTACACTTATATGGAAATACTTCCTTTGGGAATTTTAATCACCCTGATCAGTGCGTTGATCCTTAAAAGGAAAACACCGCCATCAGGATTTGATCAAATATGACAAGCAAAATCAAAAAAAATGGAAGATCTCAACGATCAGTCTGAAACCAACACACCGGCGGAGGTAAAACCTATGCCGAGCCCCAACTTTCATTCTTTAAAATATATAAGAATGTATTGTAGTGGAGCGTTCTTTTTAAACTAGGTGTTCATTTACAATGAGAAATATTTGTGTATAAATCCTAGCTCATATGAAGGGCTAAAGGGAAGTCTTCTTAGACCTTCTTTTATCTCATTTCAAGGGTCGCCGCAATCCTGATTCTTTCTTTATAAAAGTTTCCACATTTCAATTAACTTTAAGAACTAAATCAGCAGATTATAATCAACAACTTCCTGCGTCAGGTTGGTAAAACCACTATAATTTTAAAAATTAAGGTCAAAATTAAAGCATTTAAACCCGGATAAGAAGGGTAAAAAATTCAAATTATGAAAAAACAAGAAATTATTTCATTCGATAATCTGGCAGATTATGAACGGGTAATTAATCTTGAATCGAAGCCTTACGACATTAATATGATGGTAATGCCCGGCACATTGGAAGATAAGCACAAAAACCTTGATCCCGCAAAAGGAATTCCCGCTTTAAGAAGAAAGTTTAACCTGATTTTCCTATTCCTTGATGGCGTTCATGATTTATATATAGGACCGAACTATATTCCGCAATTGCAACCAAACGATCTAATCGTGGTTCCTGAAAATATGGTACTTGCTTCACCCAATGTAAGAAATTGTAAAGGTTATTGCATTCATTTCAAAACAGAATTCCTTCAACCCCTCGTTTCCGGAAATATTTCTGAGCATTTTCCTTTTTTTGATTTTGAAGCGGATCACTTAATTCATCTTGAGCCCGAAGCAAGTTTATCAATTCAGGAAGCATTTCGTGATATACTTAAAGAACACAATCGATTTTCGTACGAAAAAGATTACTTGCTCAGAAATTATATTCATATTCTTTTACTGAGAATTCGTGAACTACACAAATCTTATGTGAAAATTTCGCACCTGCATAATTCACGTTCTGTCAAGCTTGTTAATCAATTCAAACACCTTGTGGAAAAAAATTTTATTGAAAACAGAAGTGTGAAATATTATGCAGACACACTTAACATTACTCCGAAATACTTGTCTGATATGGTTAAATCGGTTACAGGAAGAACATCGAGCAAAATAATTCTGGACCGGATTTTACTGGAAGTCAAAGTTTTACTTCGGTCTACTGATATGACTATTTCACAGATTGGCTATGAGCTGAATTTCAATGATCAGTCACATTTGAGCCGTTTTGTAAAACAACAAACCGGATTGACACCCCTCGAATTGAGGAAAAATCTCTGATTTATACCAACTTTCCCGTAGATTATCATAAAACTGAGTCTTCAGTCAAGGTTAACTTTGTTCCATATATTTCATAATTAACTAATAAAAAATTGAAAAACATGGAAACACAAGCAATCAACTTTAATCACCAAAAAGTCGAAGCATTTTTGGGCAAAGTAGTAACAGATTTCGGAGCAGCCTTAGGCGTTACACTTGCTTATATTGGCGACAAGCTAGGCCTTTATAGAACAATGGCTTTTGCCGGACCTCTAAGTTCAGAAGAAGTGGCGAAAAATTCAGGAACCAATGAGAGATACGTACGCGAATGGCTTATTAATCAAGCTGCCGGTGGATACATCGATTATGATTCCGATACGGGAAAATATAATTTGCCGGACGAACATGCTATGGCACTTACAGATGAAAATGCCCCTTTCAATATTGCCGGTGGATTTCAGGTAATTAATGGCATGGCAAAAGCAGATGAACGCATCCTGGAAAATTTTCTGACAGGGCATGGTATGGGTTGGGGAGAACATCATCACAATTTGTTTGAGGGTACAGAAAGATTTTTTCGCCCTTCATATCTCGGAAATTTACTAAATCACTGGCTTCCTTCCATACCGGGTATTGTTGAAAAACTCAATGCAGGGGTCTCTGTGGCCGATTTGGGATGCGGTCATGGTGCAAGTACAATAATTATGGCAGAATCTTTCCCAAGATCAAGTTTTATCGGATTTGACAATCATGCGCCTTCGATTAACCGGGCAAATCAACTTACAATTTCAAAAGGACTTACTTCCAAATTAAAGTTTGAAGTTGCTGGGGCACAAAATTTTCAAGGCACAAAATACGATTTCATAACCTTTTTTGACTGCTTACATGACATGGGCGATCCTGTAGGTGCTTTAAAAAATTGTTATTCAAATTTAAATGAAGATGGAGTAATTATGGCAGTTGAACCAATGGCGGGTAAAACAATTCAGGAAAATTTTAACCCTGTTGGTCGGATTTTTTCCGGAGCTTCTGTATTATGCTGTACTCCAAATGCTTTGGCATCAGGCGGATATGCACTTGGAACTGTTGCTACTGATGATGCTCTTGAAAAAGTGGTACGCGAAGCCGGTTTTACACATTTCCGTAGAACAACGGAGACTCCTTTTAACCGGATATTTGAAATAAGAAAATAGTAAATACTATTCTTTAGGAAATGTGAAATATTTCAAATAGACCCTGAAGATGAAGATGGGGAAAAATGGAAGCCATAATCCGGATTTCCCCTTCTCATTTTTTAGTATTTTAATCCCCATCGGGCAACACCTTCCCCTCATTCAATATCCCCTTCGGATCAAAAACCCGTTTTATACTCCTCATTAATTCCAGCTCAACAGAAGTGAATTGCAAATGCATGAATTCCTTGTTGAGAATGCCGATGCCATGTTCGCCGGAGAGCGCCCCGCCAAGGCGGATCACCTCTTCAAAGATCTCGCGGACAGCATCTCTAAGGATAAGATTCCAGGTTTCTTCGGGAAAGTTTTCTTTCAGAATATTGACATGGATATTACCGTTACCGGCATGGCCGTAACAAACGGAGACAAAGCCATATTTCAGTCCAACAGATTGGACGTAGTGGATGAGGTCAACCATTTTATCTAATGGAACGACGGTATCTACTTCACGGTAAACAGAATAATGGCGGACCGCATGTCCGATGAGTTTGCGCATATGCCACAACAACTCCTTCTGCTCATTGCTATCAGCAACCATGATATTGAGGCTGGGGAGCGTTTCCATTACGTCCGCCAATAAGGATATATTCAGATCCATATTGACCGTATTATTGCTTTCCAGTTCGATGAGGAGATGAGCAGCGCAATTATCCTCGATCATAATGGAAGGCTGTCCTTCATATCTGGCAACAATATCAAGGGCCTCCCTTTCTATGAACTCAATTGCAGAAATATCAATTGGAGAGTTTCTTAAATTGAGAATAGCATTTAAGGCGTCTTCAAGGGTTTCAAAAGAGATCAAAACCGTGTTATTGTAAACGGGTTTTTTGATCAGTTTGAGAGTGATCTTTGTTACAATCCCAAGGGTCCCTTCACTTCCTACCATTAATTGCGTCAGATTATAACCCGTAGAACTTTTATCAATCTGTCCACCTGTATTTATGATCGATCCATCAGCTAAAACAACTTCCATAGCTTTGACAAAATCCTTTGTCGTACCATATTTGTAGCTTCTCGGTCCGGCAGCATTGGTCATGACGTGCCCACCGATTAAACTCGTTCCGCTACTCGCAGGGTCTACAGGATAATAAAGCCCATGCTCCAGGACATAATTACACATTTCTTCACCGATCACACCTGCTTCCACAGTTATCATATGATTGTTGAGATCCAATGAAATGATCTTGTTCATTTTTGACAAGCAAAGGATGATCCCCCGGGAAGTAGACACAGAATTTCCAGCAAGGCTTGTACCGGCTCCTCTCGGAGTGACTTTGATGTCGTGGTCATTGCAATATTTCAGGATGCCTGATATTTGCAGGCTTGTGGAAGGATAAACGACCATTGACGGTAAGCTCCGGTAGGTACCGGTTTCATCCAAGCTGAATAATGTTAAAGTGGATTGGTCAGTAATTACATTTTCCGTGCCAACAATAGACCTGAAATGGCCGGAATGGAGATTGACCTGTTTATCATCCACTTTTTACTTATTTGAATGGGTTAGACAAGGCGGGATCTTTTATTACAGCTTCATCAGTAAGTGTTTTGAGAAAAGCCAGCAATTGCTCTTTTTGCACCGGAGTCAGTTGAATCTGGCCAATTAAAGGATCCCGTTTACTTGAAGGAATGCCGCCGGAATTGTAATGGTTCAGTACATCATCGATATTTTTAAAACGGCCGTCATGCATATATGGTGCTGTGAGCATGATGTTCCGGAGGGAAGGAGCCCTGAACTTCCCGATATCATTCGTATCCATGGTCACCAATCCCCTGCCTTTATCCAGAAATTGACCTGCATTATTCCCGGGACTGATGCCATTGTTGAAATATTCATTGGAAGTAAATAAGGGGTCATTGTGGCAATGTCCGCATTGAGCATCCGGTAAAATAAATTGTGCTTTATCAAAAAACATATCAAGGCCATTGGATTCATCACCTTCCAGAAAAGCCAGATTCTGAAGGTAAAGATCATATTTTGCAGTACCTGAAGAGACAATGGTTCTTTCAAATTGTGCTATAGCTTTAGCTACAAGTTTTTTATCGATCTCCTTGCGGTCTTTGATGCCAAATGCCTTGCGGAACAATGCCGGATAAGCAGGATTCCGTCTGATTTTAACTTCTACTTCCGGCCATGTGGTATGCAATTCCACGAAATCCTCGACGGGGAATAAAGCCTGGTCTTCCAATGTGGCAGCCCTTCCATCCCAGAATAATCCCCTGTAATTAAAGCCGACATCGATTAAAGACATGGAACTGCGTAACCCTTGTATGCCATCTATACCGGTACTGAATGCTTCTCCATCGGTAAAAGCCAGTTCTTGCTTATGACATGAAAAACAGCCCTGGGTACTGTCAGCGGACAAGATCGGATCATAAAATAATCTTCTGCCCAGATCTATTCCCTCAGTAGTAGGGGCATTGTCAGCCGGAAATTCCATCATAGGATATCCGGGCGGACTTTTATATGCGACAGCAGTGGGAGCAAACGGAATATCTTCCAGATCCCCTGTCAAATCATCGGGTCCCGTGTCGTTTCCACAGGAATAAATGATAAGGAATACTATGGGAATAAGGAATTTTTTCAAGTTCAAATTTAAATATTATTGAATGCTGAACGCCGTTTTATAATTTTCAACTAAAGCCTCAATCACGACCTCATTGCTAGGACCATGCGCCTCATGCACTTCAAACAAATCTATTGGTTGGCCATTCATCACAAACAATTTTTTGAGATCAAGTGATATTGCAACTTCATTATTTGCTGCATTTCCGTCTATTATAAGTGATTTATTAAGTTTTACAATCCTGTAATTTTTGTCCAATCCGGTGTGGAATGTAAAACCAGGTCCGAATCCACCTGTAGATAATGAATCGTATTTTCCTTCCATTTTGCTAAAAATGTATCCGTTCCATCCCGGCCAGTAAGCTCCTGCATCCGACAAAGGATTACCGCTGGTATAATTTGCGGGCTTAGTAGCGTTAATGCCGGGAGGCAAACCAATTCCAAATTCGATCGATGTATAATTTCCAACCTTAACAGCAGGTACTGTAAGTATAAGGCCACCGGAAGCCCCTGCAAGTGAAGTATTGGATTGCGTAAAGTCCACAAGACTCAGTTCAGCCAACTTTACAGAATCACCATTAGTTCTAATCTTTAGGCCCGTGAGGAAGAAATTAAATTTCGTCATCCTGATAAAATCGCCATGGCTGAAAGCCTGATTCTGATTGAAAACCAAAGGTTGACCGTCATATGTCAATAAAAATCTCACTTTGAGGATAGCATCAGTTGGGACAGGATCTTCTTTTGTACATGATGATAACAATATGGTAAAACCCAGAAATAATAACAGCAAACGATTCATAAATAAAATTTTATTTAAATAGATGGAGAAACGCCTCCTGTTTGTTAAAACGAAAATTAATAGTAAAACATTGATTTAAAAAAAATTAATAATCAACGAAAAGCAAACATGACTTCAATTGAAAATGTTTTTGGTGTTGGCTTTCAGCTTCTCCAGAATCACATCATCCGTCTCTTCCTTTATCCGGATCCCTTCAAATAACCTTTTCAATTGGACCGGAATAATGATGTTGTTATCAAAGCCCAGCTTAATTTGTTGATTTATACTGTATTCAAAATGTTCCCGCGCATCAGGTCCCTGCAAATATAAGGTATCCGATATTCCTAGGTTATTGTGGTTTTTTATTTCAATTCTCATGGTCATGTACATTTTGTTGGCTTCATTATACATTGAATCCTGACCATTGTCAGCCAGAGGATGAGCTATATTTTTCATGAATTGAGGCAGATTGGTTAAAGCAGAATCTGCCACTCCCAATAGAAATTTTAGATTCTTCAATTGTATTGGTTTCAAAAATGTAAAATTGGATAAGGTATTTCTTGAAAGGTCTATTAAGTAATAATCATCTATGCTCCGAATACTGTCTTTTCCTTGGTCTAAGGCGGGGTAAAGCCAAACGCGTGTATCAGACCGGAGTTTCATGTCATCTTCCAGCGTCCAATGAATATCTGAAACAAAAAACTTTACATCTCCTATCAGA
>JAYUWT010000507.1:0-7432 GCA_043753405.1 Saprospiraceae bacterium
CTGAATTGCAATAACTCTTTTGCAGTATTACAGGCCATATTAACTGATAATTCAAGTAATCCTTTTACCGGAAATTTCGATTATTATTGGACCACCAATGATGGAGAAATAATCAATGGACAGGGTACAGACCAGATTTTGGTGGATAAAGCAGGTAGCTACCAACTATTGGTTTACGCTCTGGATAATTCTACTACATGTCTATTTCCTTCATTACCTATGGATGTTATAGACCAAAGTATACCGCCACTGGCTATCATCACTCAGCTAAGTCCATTGGATTGTCTCAATGCTCAGGCTGTTCTGGATGGCTCATATTCTAATCCCGGACCTTTGCAATATGAATGGTATACCACCAATGGAAATATTGTGGGTACCAATATAGGAAATGTAATTTTGATCGATTCTGAGGGTGAATATTCTCTGATAGTAGAAAACATAGTGACAGGATGCAAGGATACCACATCATATACAGTGATCAAAACTTCTTTTAATGCTACCGCTGTTTTGCAGAAATCAAGTGACCTGGACTGCTTAAATACGACCATTGATATAATAGCAACAGTAACTAACGGCAGTGGGCTGAATGCCTTGTGGACCACATTGGATGGATATATTTTGTCTGACCCTGCCAAAGTCGCTATTCAGATCACTGAACCCGGTACTTATACATTTACACTTTCAGACAATAGTGGCTGCACACAAAGTTATTCTATTTTAATAAATGAAAATATAATAAAACCCAATGTGGATGCCGGCCTGGATCAGGTAATTGATTGTATCAACAACAGTGCTACATTGATAGGAAATGTAACATCTCCTGACGCTAATTTTGAAATGCTCTGGTCAAGCCCCGATGCCACGGTCATCAATCCCGGCAATGCCAGTATCAATATCACAGAAGCCGGCATGTATATATTTACAACCATAGACACCAGTAATCATTGTTCTAAATCAGATACAGTAATAGTATCAGCTTCTCTGGAAACACCTGTTCTAAATGTTATAGACCCGGGCAAGATAACCTGTGACAAGCCTCTATTAAAACTAATTATTGATGTTCCAAATTATGATTCAGGTTTTATTTACGAATGGAGCACTCAGGATGGAGTTTTTACCGGTCTTCCTTCTGACACTTTTATTATTGCAAATACGACAGGTACTTACCACCTGTTAGTTACCAATCCCGGGAACGGATGCAGTGACACCATCCAATATATAATTTCAGGTTCTGCTGACAAGCCAATTGCTGATGCCGGCCCTGATATTACATTAGATTGTATTGCAACTTCTACGACTATTGCAGGAAATTATACTTCCATAGATCCTGCAAGTGCAATTAATATAGAATGGACCACTTCAAATGGTACTATTACTGGAAATACAAATCAATTGTCTGTTACTGTGGGCGCTATTGGTCAATATATACTGACCATTTCTAACTTAATTAATGATTGCGTATCTACAGATACTCTTGATGTATTCCAGAGTATTGACAAACCAATTATTGTTGTGCCGGATTCATATAAGATCACCTGTGATCAAATAATAGAAACTATCATTCCAACCTGGACTAATGCGGGAAGTAATCCAATGGTGACCTGGTCCACTGACGATGGCAACATTGTTAATATAGATCAGGATTCTATTGTCAATGTCAATGAAGAGGGAACCTATGTGCTTACAGTTGTGAATGTTAGTAATAATTGTCTTTCGACCTATAATGTAATTGTCATTGAAGATATCGTTCCTCCTGCAGGTA
Source organism: Saprospiraceae bacterium (assembly GCA_043753405.1). Lineage (GTDB taxonomy): Bacteria > Bacteroidota > Bacteroidia > Chitinophagales > Saprospiraceae > Parvibacillus. The sequence continues at coordinate 1,763 of JAYUWT010000507.1, forward strand.
CAATCCAGGATCCTGAATTATTAACCTGCAGTTTATTAAGTGTTGATGTAATATTCTCCGGAGGTCAGCCCAACTATGTTTACTACTGGAGCACTTTAGATGGTAATATAACTTCTGCAGCCACTGCACCTCTTATAAAGGTTTCCAAAGCAGGCACATATGATTTGTTAATAACAGATCCAGATAATGGTTGCTCCCAGATATTATCAAAAGAAGTTATGGTCTCAGATGATGTTCCACTTGTAAATGCCGGAACTACAGGAGTTTTAAATTGTAAAATATCAGATCTGATACTGAATGGGTTTGTTGGGAATGTAAACAATTATACAAGTTCATGGCAGGCAATCAATGGTGGTAATATCCTTAGTGGCGCCAGTACACTGCAACCAAGGATCAATAACAGTGGGATCTATATTCTTACAGTGACCAATTTGACCAATTCATGCGTCGCTACTGACACAGTGGAAGTGATCAGGACCATCACAACTCCTCAGTTTTTGAATCCTATCATTACAGATGCCAATTGCTTTGGTATGAATGGTATTATTCAATTTGATTCAATCATAAATGGCGATGGACCATATATTTTTAAAGTGAATGGTCAGATTTCAAATAATAATAGCCTTAATTTTGATCAATTGGATGCCGGGACTTATCAGATAATTGCTGAGGATATAAATGGATGTCTAGTTGAGTTTGAAACAACTATATCTACAAAAGGCGCCATATCCTTTATTCTTCCTGATTCAATCAGTGTTGAATTTGGGCAATCCTACCGGATAATTCCTGAATTCTTATTTGACACTGTAGGAATGCATTTTCAACCTTGGGTGGGAGCAGATTACCTGGATTGTAATCTATGCCTCTACCCTACTGCACGACCTACTTATAACGCAACATTAACGCTTTCAGTTACTGACTTTCAGGGATGCCCCGCAGAAGAATCTATAGAAATAAGGGTTTTTAAAAAAGCTGTCAATGTTTTCATACCCAATATTTTTAGTCCCGGAGACCACAATGGCATTAATGACAATATAACGGTATTTACTGATCCCAATGTCGTACCACTAATTGATGAATTCAGGATCTTTGACCGGTGGGGAGCTGAGGTTTTTTCCAGGATAAATTTTATACCTAATGATGAAAAAGAAGGTTGGAATGGATATTTTAAAGGAAAATTAGCCAATCCAGCAGTTTATGTATATTATGTCAAATGTAAAAATATATATGGGGAGCAAATGTTGTTGAAAGGAGGAATTACATTGGTGCAATAATGCAGATTAGTAAATTTGACCCCATACTAAATTAGAGGAAAAGATGGTAAAAAACGGCCAAATCTATTAAGTATAAATGCCCCAAAATCTATTAAACTAAGTATAAATGTTTCAACTTAGTTAAAAACTAACATTCGAATTCTTCTAGTAAAAGGTTGACGATAGACCGGTTGTTTAGAATCTCGATTTTATTATTTTTTTAACTGCATAAGTCGATAAGGATCCATTCCTGTGTAGATCTGATATTTAACCGTCCTAATTAAAACTCATGCCTGGCTCCCACATTTATATAAGTTGAAAAACGTTACAAAAAAAGGGTCAACCTTATTAAGATCAACCCTTCCTGATTCCAATCTGAATATAATTATTTGATAAAAGTTAGATTTTTGTCAAATGCTTCACCCAATAAAGGTAGTGGTTTTTCATTTTCACCAGCAGCATTGATTATACCTATGATCCATAGAACAAACAAACCCAGCCATAACAATGATCCTATAAACCACAGTCCAGGCATAGAAATCATCAATATATATGATATTAAGTAAATAAGAAAGGAACATATCAATATTCCCAATGATTGTTTTAAATGAAATCTAAGTAGAGAACTTTTCTCTGCTTCTGGTTGATTGTTGTAAGTAACAAGAGCGATGATCCATCCAATAATGGTGATGTAAGCGACAATTGCGGCTGTTTTATTTGTCATTTTGAATATTATTTTAGGTTAATTTATATTAATAAATAAAAAAGTGTCCTGATGGATATCAGGACACTCAAACAATTTTTTAATTAAACATTATTTTTACGGAAGCACTTTCATTTTCAAACCTTACCTGTGCATAGTAGATACCAGCCGGTAAATTGTTTCTTTGCAACTCGTATTTTGTACCATTGACATTAGGAATAGCTTTAACTGCTCTTCCTGCACTATCATAGATCACGATACCTTTAATAGTTCTGGATTCAGATACAATGGAAACAAAATCATTTGCCGGATTAGGGGAAGCAGTTAAGCCGGCTTTTTCAGCAGAAATATTTGTTGATGATATATAACCGGAAAGATCACAATCAAGTCCGAGAACAAGACAAGCTCTTGGTACAAAAAAACCTACTATCGTATCCATGTAAGCAACAGCTTTCGCTTTGGACATATCAGGATTGGATAAAAATCCATTTGCACTATTGACGTTTGTAGCCGGATCCCAGAAATCCCAAGGTGAAGAATCACCTGTTCTGTTTGCCGGTCGTTGTATTGGAGCCAAACCTGCTATACCATCATTTTTTGCCTCCATCGCAACTGATATAGGATCAATAAAATTGACTTCTGAAAAAGCACTATTTAATCCTAATAATTCAGCTTTTTGCTGAATAAGATAAGATCCCTGAACTTCAACTACAGGTAAATTTACACCAGGTACTATCAATACACCACTTGTGTAAGGAGCAAAAGGATCCGTAGGAGAATGGAATGAAATAACGGCAGGTGAATTTATGTCCAACCAGGATATATCACCTATAGCTCCCGCTAAATTGACCATCAATTGAAATTCCGAAGATGGTCCAACATTATTAGGAATACTCAAGGTATCACCTTCCAATGGATGGCCGGGAATATTTACTATGCCATAAGAGGTACCCCAAATGTTACCATTTATAGACTCAAAAACAAAAGGAATATTGTTGTCATCTTTAAATTTATCAGGAGGCATCGTGGTATTGATGATCTTGTTATAAGAATCAAGGGTACCAGCATTTAAAGAAATATAACCACCTGTTCCCTGTCCGAATAAAACTACTTTATTGGAGTCTATATTTAAAGCGTCAGCCTGTAGTTTAAAAAATCTGATCGCACTTCGCGAATCCTGAACCCCACGATAAGCAGCGTTGATCAAAGTATTGACCCTTTCATTTTGTGTACTGGCAGTTGGATTCCAACCAAGTCTGTAATCACACGATACGACCACATAACCCATTTTAGCCAATCTTTCACACAAAGTAACCACGGTAGAATCTGTTCTTGTTCCACTTATACCTTGATTTTGAGGATATGGTAAAAAGTTACCAGAGTGGAAATAAAGAATCAATGGTCTGTTTTCTTCAGTATCTCCTATCGGAGTGTACACATCACCTACTAATGGCTGCAAAGTTGCATTACCAGTAAACGGCACTGTTAAAATAGTCCAGTTATATCCATATATAACTGTCTGTCTGCTAACCTGGTCAAATACGGGCTCAAGATAACGTTTCTGGGCAGAAACACTGAAAGCCAGACAAAGTAACAAACATAAATTAAGTAAATTTTTTTTAAACATAATACGATTAAATTTTGTGATTATTAAAAGATTAGAATGATATAATTAAGTTTTTAAATTATAGACAAAACTGATATAAGCCATCCTTCCTACTTTTGGACCTCCATAAGTTTGATACACTTTATTGTTCAAAACATTGGAAGCACCTATTTTTACAGTTGTGGAGATCTTAGGAAGACCCAAAGAAACCTGCGCATCCACCATGTCATATGTAGGAATAAATCCTGTAAATTGTGGTGAACCTTCAAAAATAAAACCTTTAATCCATTTATAGGTGACATTAAGGCCAATATTTTTTATACTTTTTTGGCCAAGGTTGATTTCCAGATCCCTGGCTGAAATAGAAAGATTGTATTTATGTTCAGGCGTATTAAATGCCGGAATAATAGGATCGTCTGCAAAAGTTTTGTTTAACTTATTCCAGGAATAGTTACCTGCTACCATATAATAAGTTGCAAAATAATAATTTAATCCAATATTAAAACCCTGAGTTGTTACGGTATTTGTTGAATTGGCAGAATAACGGTAAGCAGTGAAATTATTTACCAAGCCAGTTACAGGATCGAAGTCTGCTTTGACTCCCAGGTTATAACCGATGAAATCATTATAAATACTGAAATAATAACCGGCATCCACATATAATTTTTCAAACAAGGTAGTCCTGACACCAAGTTCAAAAGATTTCACTTTCTCGGGTTTGATTCCGTCAATATTGAAATAACGGACCACATTTGGATTTAGAGTATCTAAGTAATTTTTAAATGACTCAATAGTTATGACACTATCCACACCGGTCAGATTACCAACCAGAGTTGCAGGACCAACATCCAAAAGAAGGTATTGATCGGTCAGTGTAGGATTGCGTATGGCAGAAGAAAAGGATAATCGGAAGAAATTATTTGGTGAAGGGTTCCAAACCACGCTAGCTGCTGGTGAAAATAATAAATTAAAGTTTTTGTTTTTATCAGCCCTTACAGCAATATTGAATGTAAATTTATCACTCAGGACCTTTTTTTCCAGTCCTGAATAAACTCCGAATTCATGTGTCGTTATGGTTGTATTTGCAGTATCACGGAATATCGTGCCATTACTATTTGGTCTGTATAATCTTCCACTACCACCTACGATGATCTCTCCAAAAGCAGGCTTGAACTTATATTCACTTTGTAAATGATATAAGGATGATTTATCGTAAAATCTGCTACCTGTTTTTGTCCCACGGTCATTGGATGCCTGTGTTATAATGTCATTAAATTTTTCATTGAATCTTTCTGTACCCGGTTCATAAAATCTGACACCTTGCGAGACAGAAGTTATGATGGTATCAGCATAGTTACTTGCATCCTTATACCATTGGGAAATAGCATCAGCATTTAATTCTTTCCAATTGGCAAATTTCACCGGATCGATCCTTTTTTTGTAGTTCCAAAACCCCCCCAGAAAGACACTATCGTAAACCTCGTAAGGTGGATAACCTGATTCCAGGGCCCTGTTGTTATTTGTTTGCTGCCAATAAGTTATAAATCTATTATACCAATCCGGATCAGTACGTGCATCATTTTGCAATTGTAAGGCTGTAAAATAAGGATCGTATGAATCACCTGCATCTTCCTGGGTCGCATAAGCCCTTATGTAATATTTATCCTTCTTTGCAAATTCAAGTTTGTTCTGAAAAAACAGGATATTTTTAAGCCTGAATCTGTTATCTCCCTGGTAGACAGTCGTCCCGGTGCCAAAATTGGAAGAAAGGATCAGTTCAGGAGAATTCAAGCCTTGAGAAGGTGATGTTTTTAAATAAAATGCAGCGTTTGCCTTCGTATTTTTTGTATTATAGTCAACCAGCTCACTTTCTTTATATCCTCGGCGAGACCAGCTTTCCAGCCCTTTATAAGTATTCAGGTTAGTGTTTGAAAATAAAGCCCGGTATTCATCTCCATAAATATTTACAGCATCGTAACCTCCCAGGTTTTCCTGAGATAACTTAGTTCCATCAACTACATTGTAATTATCGGCTTCCCAGTCATTAGCTTGTAAATGAAATAAATTCAATTTATAACCAAAGATCTCCTCACTTTTTTTATTTTTAA
>JAYUWT010000508.1:0-2926 GCA_043753405.1 Saprospiraceae bacterium
CTTCTCATCCCATGGAGGCGGTAGGCAGTGTGGACATTACACAGCTGAATATATTAATCGATTATTATTAAGGTAGCACAAACCGGCTTTTAGCCACACCTCTAATAGGCTAGGGTTTATACATAAATACGAAGGTGCGGTTCAAGAATATACATATTAGGTTGTTTTATAAATTTATAATTAAATAAATACCGCTCTTTCAGAGCTCAGTTCATTTTTCCAAATCACCCAGTGCGCTACACCGGGCTCTGTAATTTATGCCTTTCAGGCAAATCGAAGAATTTTAGTTTATCAATAGTTATAAACAATTCTTCAAAGTTTATGACAAATTATCATCTACGAGCAACGGCCTGAAAGGCCACAATTGCAAAGCCCAGTGCGAAGCGCTGGGTATGAATGTCGTATATACGAGCGCTGAAAGTGCGGCATACAACAATGTGTATAAACCCTAGCTCTAATAGAGGGTAAGTTATATCCTTAAATTGTAAACTTTTGTAAAGATTTGTGCTCAAAACCTTACCATACCTCATTCCTTTTTCACCGGGAGTCCCAAGCCGAACCTTGCGTTCATACCCAGAATTCCCTGACTGCCACCTGTATGAACGTACACGATACGGGAGCCGGCAAGAAAGTGACCTTTGCTGACCTTGTCAAATAATCCAAATAGTGCCTTGCCATTGTATATCGGGTCAATAACAATTCGTTTTTCAGTAAACCAGTTTCTGATAAAACCAATTAATTTATCGCTGATTTTAGCGTACCCACCGAAATGATAGTCATCCCATATTTCCAGATTGCTGAAATTAATTGCAGGATAAATTCTATTCAGATGTTTAAATGTGTCCATTTTAAGGACCGGGACTGCGATTAATTGAATTGCAGAAGAATTATTACTCACCATCCCAGCTATCGTGCCACCAGTTCCTAAAGGGCAAATAACATGCGTCGTATCGGGTATCTGTAATAAAATTTCATCCATTATTTCTCCACTCCCTTTTAATGCCAGATCATTTGAGCCACCTTCAGGAAGGGTAAATATGAATTCATCATGATCATTAATAGATTCTGATCTGGCTTTGTATTCTGCTTTGTTAAGAAATATCAGTTCCATACCATTGCCGCGACAGGTGGTTAGAGTAATATTATTATGATCGGCATATATTCCATTTACATAACCTCTCGTAGGAAGATCCAAAAGTCTGCCTGCCTCGCTTACCGCTAATAAATGATTGGAATAGGCACCTCCAAAACTCTCAATAAGTTTATAATCACCATTAAGAATTTCAAGCAGATTATATTTGAGTTTTCTGAATTTATTCCCTTCAATCACAGGATGTATAAGGTCATCTCTTTTTAAAAATAATCTAATTTTTTTTGCCCCAGGGAAGTCAAAAAATATTTCATCTAAAGGGCTTTGATCTACATCAACTTTCGTTATCAATGAACTACGATTTCATCACAAAATAACCATGCTTCATTACCTGCTCCTTGCGCTCCAGCGGCTATAATACCATGTCTGTTGACAAGGATCTTAATATATCTGTAACTGGACTTGTTCAGGTAGATCTTTGCTTTTATTATTTTGTCATTTTCAGTCAATTCAGCAGATTTTTCAATTTTTGTCCATTTGTCAATTTCATTTCCACCAAATACTTCTATTGATTTAGGGCCATAGATCCATTGACCAGGCGCATTATAAAATCTCATTTCTATTGTATTCACTACTTTACCTGATTTCAGATCTAAAATAGCCTCTATATCTTTTCCAAGAAATCCCAACCATTCATCACCTCCATAATTATCATTGGGACCAAATAAACCATTCGTTATTGCTTTAACCCCTCCCGAATTATATTTCTCATTTGGTAAATAATTCAATTTATTCAAATTTCCTACTGCCATATGTTTTGAATATTCTTTTCTACTGGTTGTATAAACCTGACCATTCTCCTTATTAACTAACTGAGCCTCTATTGTACCTTCATTTTCAATTTCAAAGGGAACATTATAATCCAACCAGGCTGTAACTTTTTTACCTTCACTTACTCTATACTGTATAGATTCAGCAGCATCAGTTTTAATGGCCAACCGATGATGACCGTTTTCTTCACTAGAGTTTATGTCCAAAGCATAAAAATGCCGTGCATAATTGATATTCCATGCATCCAGACGTTTGATCTGGTAGGTCAGACGTGACAAGAAGCTGTTATAATCTTTGGAAATCGTCTGGGACCAAAGCGCCTCAGACAGGGCAAAAGATCTTGGATAGGCCATATATTGAAGATGCTCAGGAGTAGCTATATACTCCGACCATAGATTTGCCTGACCTCCTAATATATATTTCCTTTTGTCTTTAGGAAGGCTTGCAGGAATGGGGTCAAAAGAATATACTTTCTTTAAAGGCAGAAATCCACCAATAGCAATTGGTTCATTGCCACTTTTTGACTGATAATGATCAAAATAACAATGAGAGCCGGGAGTCATGATCACATCATGATCCTGTGTGGCAGCAGCAATTCCACCTTCCATACCACGCCATGACATGACCACTGCATTGGGAGCAAGTCCTCCCTCCAAAATCTCATCCCATCCAATCATGATCCTGCCTTTCGAGTTGATGTGTTGCTCTATACGTTTAATAAAATAGGATTGGAGTCCGTGTTCGTCTTTCAAGCCATGCTTACGGATCATATCCTGAGATAAAGAATTTTGTTTCCATTGTTTTTTAGGGACCTCATCGCCACCAATGTGGATCATTTTGGAAGGAAACAATTCCATTACTTCATCCAATACATTATTCAAAAATAAGAAAGTCGCTTCTTTAGGGCAGAATATATCATCAAATACTCCCCATGTAGTTGCAGTCCTGATCTTTACATCTGTACACCCAAGTTGAGGATAAGCTGCCAAAGCTGCCGAAGCATGG
>JAYUWT010000509.1:0-7423 GCA_043753405.1 Saprospiraceae bacterium
CCGAGTTTAGGAGGATGCAGATGTTATGCGGGATTGAATTTTGAATAACCTTCCAGTTCCATACTTTTCTACCTTCAATTGGTGATAAGTGATTGGTGATAAGCAACTATCAGATGGCTGTTAATTTATCAAAGCCTCATTCTGACCTCTGACCTCTGACTTCTGACTTCTGACTTCTGACCTCTGACTACCTTGCCGGCGCCATAGAATACACCGGTTTCTGAGCACACCTGGGAACAGATCCGTCAGGCATACGGCACAGGCTTTGATTGGCTCGTACAGTAGTTTGTTTTTGTGTCTGGGTTACGATCGCAGGCCAGTTAACTACCTCTGAAGAAGCTAATTTACCAACAGATTTTTCAATATTCTCCCTGAGGTTAAAAGTAAAAAAACCACCATCAGCCACATTGCCGGCTGAAAGTTGGCCTTTGGAAGCGGCTGTCATTAGGATGGATTGCTTGCTCTTAAGGAAAAGTTCTGCACAAAAATTCTTGTTCCACCCGATCGATGATGTCCTGAGGCTTGCACCTTCCGATCCGATACTGTTGGAAGAAAACGGATCATTGTTACAACAATCACTTAATACGAGATTTAATCTGGCATTTTTACCTTTTATAAGCTGAAAAATATCTTCAATATTGAGCGAATTCATACCACCTATATCCTGTGATACCTTGTCTCTAAGATCCAGATTGGGATAAATACTTTTACCTGTTGCGTCATTGAAACCGTGCCCTGAGTAATAAAATACGACAATGTCATTCTGGCCCGGCCTTACACTTGATAAAGCAAGATCAACATTTTTCCTGCTGAAATTTTTGCCATCTATAACCTGTGTCGAAAGCCCAATTTCCAGAAAACTAGTGATCTCTTCGAATAGCGAAGTAATACTTTCTTTATCAATAACACATGTTTTGCCGATTTTCTGATCGAGGGTATTGGCTACTATGACGAGGTGAAGTTTTGTAGCTTTTTGCTCAATAGTAATAGGGCGCACTTCATTGACCAATAGATTTTGATATTCTTCATCTTCTTCAATAAAATAGTGCTTAATAAATTCCGGTGTCAGATCAGCTTCATTGAGCAGATAAGCAGATTGAAAGTGTCCTACTATTTCTTCTCCTTCTGCCGTCTCTTCATCAGCTGAGATGACCTCAAAAGGTTCGAAAAATCCAGTTTCCGGATTTTTTTGAAATATAAAATTATCAGGTGGATAGATTGTAGTTCCTTTTATCTGAATCGGATTGGAACAAACGAATGCAAATTGTGTAGCCAGTTCTATATTCTCATCGTCGTACATTTCATCAACATCATATTCTACGATATTCTTTTCTCCGGTTGCCTGGACTGTAAATGTGATCCTGATCACCCCGGTGCCATCACCATAGCTCATCAGAAATGCTTTATATTCTTCATCTCCCTGTTCCGTTTCAAAACTATAAGTTAATTCATAAAATGTCTGTCCATATGCTGCCGGTGTATTTGAAAACAAAAAGAACATCAGGAAGAGAGAGAATAATATAGGTAGGTTAAGTCGTGATGCCATTATTATAAGATTTTGTATGATAAAGATAACTTAAAGTCAGAAAAAGTCAAAGAAAGTCGGAAAAAGTCGGAGGGAGTGAATAGTAATATAGTAGATAGTATTAGAGTGGATTAGAGTGGAGGGATGCGAATGTCGAACAGAGTAGGCGAACGGCGAACAGCGAACAGCGAACAGCGAACAGCGAACAGCGAACAGCGAACAGCGAACGGCGAACAGCGAACAGTGAGCGGCGAACAGCGAACAGTGAGCGGTCTATAGTGAACAGGGAAAGTGGAGAGTATTATAGTTCAGAGTATTATAGTTGACAGTATTATAGTGGAGAGTATTATAGTGGAGAGTAATAAAGTAGGTAGTAAATAGTGAAAAAAGCGAACGGCGAACAGTGAACAGCGAACAGCGAACGGCGAACAGCGCACAGCGAACGGTTGCGAAGATGAAACCGATCTGCTTAATTGCTAATGTAGAATGAACAATGATCAATGAGAGAAAATATAATTTTAACCCAATAAGCTAAGCGCTAAAGCGCCAACACGCCAATGCGCTGAATTTCTTGAAGATTTAAGTCGCCAACCGTAACCATCAAAAGATCAAAGACCAAAGCGGAGCAAACTAAAAAACAGACATCAAGAAAATAGAGAGAAAACTCAAATCAGGCTACACAGCCACCTCTATTATTCATTATTCATTCTTCACTATTCATTACTCATGCCGGGTACTCCGCATAATTTCTCGGGGTCTCATAAAGCCTGATAGTAAGCTCTATGTCATCACGAATTTCTTTTCGCAGCCGAGTCCATATCACAAAACATATGTTCTCCACGGTAGGATTCAAAGTCTGAAATTCTTCAACTTCTTCATTTAAGTTTTTATGGTCGAAATGGATGATGATCGTGTTTTCTATAATATCCTTAAGTATTACAAGATTTACAAGAAAGCCGGTCTCCGGGTCAGTTTCACCTACCAATTTAACTTCCAGGTCATAATTATGACCATGATAACGAGGATTATAACAAATTCCGAACACTTCAAGATTTTTCTCAAGTGTCCATTCATCATTGCACAATCTGTGAGCTGCATTAAAATGCGCAGTTCTGAATACTGCTATTCTCATCTTAAAATAATTTTGTTTTGATCTAAATTTTCATCTTCATTGAATAAGAGCCTTCTTATTTCTGCCTTCTGACTTCTGACTTCTGATTTCTGATTTCTGATTTATAATAAACCATTGATTATGGCTTCTTCGTTGACACCTTCCGCTTCCGCCTTATAGTTTCGTACGATTCTATGACGCAATACATAATTGGCAACTGATTTCACATCATCTATGTCCGGTGAATATTTTCCATTGATAGCGGCGTGACACTTTGCTCCCAATACTAAATATTGGGATGCACGCGGACCTGCACCCCAAGAGATGTATTTATTGATCTGATCTGTAGCTCTTTCTGTATTGGGACGTGATTTCACTGCAAGATTAACAGCATATTCAAGTACATTGTCAGCGATTGGGATCTTTCTTACCAATTGCTGAAAGTACATGATCTGTTCAGAATTAAGTATGTGTTTCAATTCGACAGTCCGGTCTGATGTTGTTCCTTTTACGACGTTGATCTCATCCTGATAGTTTGGATAATCCAATGGAATATTAAACATGAACCTGTCCAATTGGGCTTCAGGTAATGGATAAGTTCCTTCCTGTTCGATCGGGTTTTGGGTGGCCAGAACGAAAAACGGTCTGGGCAAAATATACCTGATCCCGGCTATGGTAACCACTCTTTCCTGCATCGCTTCCAATAATGCGGATTGAGTCTTAGGTGGAGTCCTGTTGATCTCATCAGCGAGAACTATATTGGCAAATAATGGGCCTTTATTAAATTTAAACTGGCGGCTTTCATCCAGGATCTCTGTTCCTGTGATGTCGGAAGGCATCAGATCCGGAGTGAACTGGATCCTTTTGAATTCCAGGTCCAGTACTTCAGCGATCGTGCTGATTAAAAGAGTCTTAGCAAGTCCGGGTACACCAACCAAAAGGCTGTGTCCATTGGAAAACAATGAAATAAGTACCGCTTTGACTACATCTTCCTGGCCATAGATCACTTTGCCAATCTCGCTGCGCAAATCTTTAGCGGCTTGTGCCAAAGCATCCACACCGTTCACATCTGATGAATACATCTATTCTATTTAATTTATTTAATCTGGTTTTTGCGATAACATAACGCAAGACCTTATTGGAAATTACCAACAAAGACAAAAAACAGCCCAAAAGTACAATTGTTCAGCTAATAAATTTAAATTGATTAAATTTTATATGCATACCTTCTAAAGAGGAATCGGTTAAACATATTTACTGACTAAAATCTAACAGGCCTAAGTCCATTTTCACTGAATAATAATTAAAAGTGGCAAAAGTTAGAAAGAAACATCTATCTTAAACTTATAAAATATTATGTTTTTAATAACCAAAATTCCCATTATCATTACGTTTGGAAATAAATAATTATTTTATTTATCAAGATCAATAGACTTACCATGAAAAAGCACACTTCGGCGATTTACATTCTTCTGGCAATAGTTCTGACTTCCTGCGGATCATACAGCAGCATGCAAACTGCAAGAACCGTGGAAAAAGGTACAGGGCAAATAGGCCTTAACCTTTATTACCCTTATGGTGTCATCAATGCCATAGCAAAGGTTGCGGATAAGGAGAAGAAAAATTTTACCATCCCCTATCTCCAGTTCACCGGCAAATATGGCATAACTGACAGACTTGATGGGGGGATCAACCTAAGCACTTTTGGTCAGATCGGGCTGGAAACAAAGTATCAATTCCTCGGTGATCAGGAATCCATGTTTGCCCTGGCAACAGGAATTGGGTTTAATACTTTTTTCTTTTATTACTACGATTTCCAGATACCGCTTCATGCCTCTGTTCATCCGGTGGACAAACTGGGAATATATTTTTCTCCAAAATACATCGGACAGTTCATTAGTGCATTTGGTTTAAGCAATACCTATTTCGACTACGCGGGATTTTCGGGAGGAGTTATATATGGAGACCGCGTACAGGTGGGCGTGGATATTACTGCAGCCATTCCGTTGAGAAAGGTTTACAGTGTGGATGTCTTTCCCAATCTGTATAATTTTGGGGTCGGGGTGAAGTGGAAAGTTGGTGGGAAAAAGAATAAAAAGAACGATTATCGTTTTTAATTAACATTGTAAATAATTTCAGTTTCTAACAACTTTATTATCTTAGTGAGAATATATTCTAATTATTCAAATTCACTAAATAATAAAGATGAAAAATCATTTTTCCAAATCACTTTCTTTTGTTCTCCTTATTGCAATAATTTTATCTCCTGCAATTGTACATTGCCAATATAAATTTATTAATCCGGATATTGAAGGTATCTATTTATGTGAAACCATTGAAGAAAGCCTGGACAGTTATAGAAGCCGTTCAACATTAGACAGCCAAAAGAACGGAACGGCTGTCGATGTATTTTATCCATACAGAACATTGACCGACCTTAATTATCAATCATCAGGATGTAACTTAATATATACAAACAATTGGTTGGGCGATTCAATTATTCATGAAATAAATTCGGATTCTTATATCTTTCATTTTACTCCAATTCGAAATATAAACCCGGATTTTGGGTTTGAACTTTCAACACCTGAATCATTCCGAATTCCCGGTGGCTTAAACATTGGATCAAAATTTTTCATCGGTGCATTTATTGAAGCTGAGGTAATTTCTGAAACAGTTGACTCATGGAATGGTCTTCAATTAGAAAAACAAACAATCAGGTTAACAAATTCCGGAAATGTTGATTACAATTGGAATACCGAAGTAATTGTCCTGACTAAAGATCATGGGGTCTATAATTTCCCTAACCTTCAGTATTTTCCATTTGAATGGAAAAATGTGACACTGGCAGGTATTACACAGGGGGGAATAGGTCTTCAGGACATTTCGTCAAAAGATACTTACAGAATGTCGCCGGGTGATGAATATACTGCAGAAAATCGTTTAACCTATGTCGGACCTCCATCAATCTATTATGACAGGATAAAATGCCTTTCTATCATAGACGAAAATGATAATTATCAGCTCAGATTAATCCAAAAAGAGAAATTACTTCGCAATTACAACACATTTCAATGGGAATATAGTATTGATACAATTGAAGAAAATGTCATTTATGATGAACAAGGCATTGTTGGTCGTGCCAATGAAACAATTAATCGTGGTGAACTTAATAAATCATTAGTAATAATCCGGGAAAACGGATATAAGTACTTAAATGATTATCACAGTTCAGAACAAGCAGTTCATTGCTACCGTGAATTAATCGATGGTTGTACTAATTATTTTACTTTTAAAGGAGCATTCACCATCTATAATGATTGTAGTGGCATATTTGCCTTTGAAAGTTTTTATTTACCTGTACACAGGATATTTGATGGGGAAGAATTTGGAGATGGAGAAGTATTTGACTCTATCAAAACTTTAAAAAGTAAAATAATCGATATTTCAAATGTCGAAATTTATCCAAATCCATCCAATGGTGGATTCATTCTTGAACTGCCTGACAACCTTCAGTTTGATCATTTTATGATTACAGGGTTGTCTGGGCAGACGATCACTTTGAAACCTATTTCTGTTGATAATAAAAGAATTAATTTTAGACAAACTTATGTTCCGGGAATTTATATACTCCACGGCATTGATAACAACGGAAAACATTATCAATTAGGAAAATTAATTATTAAATAAAAAAAAATCATCAACATCCTGTTTCAAATCATTAATATAAATAAATTATTTATGCTTAAAATTTCTACAACCAAATACATTCTTATTAGTCTGCTTTTGTCTCTTAATTCCACAAAGATTACTGCACAATTCAATCCTGTGCGGCCTGATAATGCTGCTATGTTTCTTTGTTCACATTTGAATGGAAATGAAGATACAGAATACCTCACTTCCGAATTCGAGTCAATAAGCCTTACATTCGATGCACACACTTTTATTCCTAAAAAATCACTTACGAGGTGGCTCAATTGGTATATGGCAGCCAATACGAGCTGGTTGGGGGATTCAATCATTTTTGATTTTGATGCTCAAAAGTTTAATTTTATTTACCGACCGGTAAAATACGATAATCAGTTTTCAATTGAAATCACACCACACAGGACATTCAGCATCCCCTCTGATCTAAATATCGGAACGCAGTTTATAATCGACCCTTTTATAAATGCTGAGGTTATTTCCCATACCAATATTTCATGGAATGGGTTTCCCCTCAATGCTCTGACTATAAGATTAACACACGATGGTACAAATCCTGAATATAACTGGACTACAGGCAATATAGTGATTACTGAAGCATTCGGAATCCACGAATTTCCCAATCTTCAATACTTCCCCTATGAATGGAATAAATGTGTTTTGGCAGGCCTGGAAAACCCACTCAACGGGGTGGAGGACCTTTCTGCAAAGGATATTTATAGAATGGGCGTTGGTG
Source organism: Saprospiraceae bacterium (assembly GCA_043753405.1). GTDB lineage: Bacteria > Bacteroidota > Bacteroidia > Chitinophagales > Saprospiraceae > Parvibacillus. The sequence continues at coordinate 7,078 of JAYUWT010000509.1, forward strand.
ATCAATATACAGCAGAAAGACTTTCTCCTCCAAATGAACATTATTTTCAAATAAAAAAATGTTTATCTATTAATTCTGAAGATGAAGCCGGACAGGAACGCATTGTTGAGCGTACTATTTTAGAATATTCTTTTGATGATTTCTTATGGTCACTCTATGCAGATACTGTTACAGAAACTATACAATACAATGAACTTTTAGGAAATATGGAAGCCGGCGAACTTGATAAAATTAATAATAAATATTGCAGAATGGATGATCCTGATAGTAAGAAAATTTTTAATTTGAATCAACACGATTCGATAACATTTAGCAGTAGTTCGATTTTACCAGGTTGTAAACCAAC